>NZ_BAAHBM010000008.1:0-77140 GCF_054776675.1 Angustibacter aerolatus | reverse complement strand
CCGGGCAGCAGCAGCGCGGGCGGACGGCCGGCGACCGGCGGGTCGGCGCGCACGTCGGCCAGACCCGGCACGTCGAGGGCGCCCAGCACCCGGCCGTCGGCCGCCCGGACGGCGAACGCCCGGTCGTGCTCGAGGCCTCCGGTGCCCACCGACACGACGTCCACCGGGCGGGCGTCCATCGACTTCACCGGGTAGCTGCGCAGCTCGGCGACGACGCCGACGGCGGTGCTCATGGCGGCGACCCTACGGCCGCCCGGCCCGGGACACAGATCGACCCCGGTCAGCAGACCGGGGTCGTGAGGCGGTGGGCGATACTGGGTTCGAACCAGTGACTTCCTCGGTGTGAACGAGGCGCTCTACCACTGAGCTAATCGCCCGCGACGCCCCCGCAGGAGCGCGACGCACACCCTACCGGACGACGCGCGCGCCGCCGAACACCGCTCGGCTCAGTCGAGCCCGGGCACCCGGACGAGCGCGTTGCTCACCTGGTCGGGCAGCCAGCCCGGCACGCCGAGCGACAGCAGGTAGAGGTAGATCGCACCCACGACGAGCAGCACGGTGACGACGACGCTGAGCCGCTGGAACCAGACCGGCTTGGCCTGCATCCAGTCGCGGCCGCGGCGCAGCCGGTCCTTCACCCACTCCAGCAGCCGGTGCGCCCACTCGAACTCGCTGGCCAGCACGGCGAGCCCGACCAGCGCGAGCGGGATGCCGCCCGGACCGGGCAGCCAGCCGGTCGCGCCGGCGAGCAGGATGAGGAAGACACCGACGAAGCCGACGGCGAAGCGGTAGACCTTGCGCGTCGCGGGGTTCGCCTTGACCCGCGCCCGCCACCTCCAGCGGTCCGGCTCGCCGTCGGGCCCGGTGGCCGCCGGGCGGTCCGCCGGGTCGGTGGCGACGGCGGTGGTCCTGCCGTCTCCGGTGCCTTGGCTCGACATGCCCCCAGGCTACGTCTCGGGCCGCCGGGCCACCTCCGGATCCACCCCGACCCGACCCTGATGTCGACACCTGGGTCCCGCACCCGAGGGCAGACCGGGACACACCGGACGACTTCCGGGAGATCGAGGCCGCAGAGGTTTAGGCCCCGCACCGGACGGGCACCTTCTCGTCGACCGCCCCACCGGCGCAGTGCCATCGCCAGGAGGACCACCATGCTCGACCAGCACCCCGAGGCCGTCGTGCACGACGTGCCGCTGCGGCTCGTCGCCCCCGGCGACACGCTGCTGCTGACCGCGACGCTGCGCTACGAGGCCAGCGACCCGTACGCGGTCGAGGCGACGTTCCGGGCGGGCGACGAGGCGATCTCCTGGGTGCTGGGTCGCGACCTGCTGCGCGACGGCCTGGAGGCCGAGAGCGGCGAGGGCGACGTGCACGTGTGGCCCACCGACGAGGACGCCGACCCGCTCGACGACGAGGACGGCGCCGACGTGGTCGCGCTGAGCTCGGTCCGCGGCCGCACCGACGACGTGGACGACGAGGGCTCCCTCGGCGGGGTCACCGGCCTCGACGAGCCGGGCGTCATGATCGAGCTCTGCTCCCCCGACGGCCGTGCCCTGCTGGCCGCCGCGGCGAGCGACGTGCGGCACTTCCTCAGCAGCAGCTACGCGGCCGTGCCGGCCGGCGAGGAGCACCTGCACCTCGACGTCGACCACGCGATCGAGCGCCTGCTCGCCTGAGCCCGGCGCACGCCCCGACCGTCAGGGGTCGAGCCGGTCGGCGGCGCGGCGGGCGAACAGGTCGGCGAGCCGTCGACCCACCGGGCCCGGGGCGGCGAGCGCCCGGCCGTCGACGGCGTGCACGGGCTGCACGTCACGGGTGCTCGACAGCAGGAGCACCTCGTCGGCCGCGGCGAGGTCCTCGGCGGTCAGCACCGCCTCCTGCACGGCGTCCGCACCCTCCTCGGCCGCCCACTCGAGCAGCAGCTCGCGGGTGATGCCGGCGAGGCAGCCCGAGTCGAGGCCCGGCGTGCGGGCCACCCCGTCGTGCACGAGCACGACGTTCGACCCGGTGCCCTCGCACAGCTCGTCTCGGGTGTTCAGCAGCAGCGCCTCGGAGGCGCCCTGCTCGGCCGCGCGCGCGAGCGCCACCGCGTTCTCGGCGTACGACGTGGTCTTCAGCCCGGCGACCGCGCTGCGCTCGTTGCGCCGCCAGGGCACGACGTGCACCGCCGCGGTGGCCTGCGGGAGCGCGGCCTCCTGGGCGTGCACCACCACGGTCGGCGGGGTGTCGCCGCGACCGGACCCCAGCGGCCCCGGCCCGCTCGTGACCGTGATCCGCAGGCGACCGAACGGCAACGGGTCGCCGGCGCCCAGCACGGCGTCGATCCCGTCCCGCACGAGCGCGTCGTCCGGTGCGGTGATGCCGAGGCCGTGCGCGGAGCGGGCGAGCCGGGCCAGGTGGCGGGTGAGCGCGAACGGCCGACCCTGCACCACCTTGAGGGTCTCGAACACGCCGTCGCCGACGGTCACGCCGTGGTCGTCGGCGCGCACGGCGGCGTCGCCCGGAGCCACGAGCCGGCCGTCCACCCACGTCACGATCGTCGTCACGGCGGCAGTGTCGCAGAGGCCAGCGACACCAGCCGTCGCGCCTTCAGCTCGGTCTCGTCCCACTCCCCCTCCGGGTCCGAGCCCCAGGTGATGCCGGCGCCCGTGCCGAAGTGCAGCCGGCGGCCGGCGCCGGCGCCCGACGTCCAGAACGAGCGGATGCCGACCGCCAGCTCGGCCGTGCCGCGATCGGCGTCGACCCACCCGACCGCCCCGCAGTACGGCCCGCGCGGCACCGGTTCGAGATCGGCGATCGCCTGCAGCGCCGTCGACTTCGGGGCGCCGGTCACCGACGCCGGCGGCAGCGTGGCCTCGAGCAGCCCGCGCCACGAGGTGCCCGCACGCAACCGGCCCCGCACCCGCGAGACGAGGTGCACCAGGCCCGGGTGGTGCTCGGGTCGCAGCAGGTCGACGACCTCGACGCTGCCCGGGTCGCAGACGGCGTGCAGGTCGTGACGGGCCAGGTCGACGATCATCACGTTCTCGTCGACGTCCTTGGGCAGCAGCGCCTCGACGCTGGTGGCGGTGCCCTTGATCGGCCCGGTCAGCACCACGTCGCCGTCGCGGCGCAGGAACAGCTCGGGCGACGCGCACACGACCTCGACGCCGGGCAGCCGCACGAGGCCCTGGTGCGGCGCGGGGTGCCGGGCCTGCAGCCGCGCGGCCAGCGCCACGACGTCCGCGTCCCCGGGCAGCGGGTGCGTCAGCACGCGGCACGCGTTCACCTGGTAGACCTCGCCCCGCCCGATCCGCGTCCGCACCTCCTGGACGGCGGCGACGTACGCGTCGTGGTCGAGCGAGCTCTCCCACGCGCCGGCGAGGTCGGGCCAGGCGGCGGACGGCGGAGGCAGCGGCGCCGGGCGGACGTCGGCGAAGCGCGCGGCCGTGACGGCGCCCTCGTAGTCGACGACGACCCCCCACCAGCCGCCCTCGTCGAGCCCCGCGAACGCGTCGGGTCCGCGGCGCACCTCGAGCAGGCCGGTGGCGAGGTGGCCGCCGAACCAGGCCAGCTCGTCGTCGGGGCCGGGCACGTCAGCCGTCGAGCGCCTTCGTCATGGTGATCGAGCTCTCGGCGAACCCCGCCGAGGTGTAGAGCCGTCGGGCCACCGCGTTGCCGCCGAACACGTTGAGCCGCAACGACGTCTGTCCCCACGCTCGGCTCTCCGCCTCGGCCGCCGCCAGCAGCCGGCGTCCCCACCCCTGCCCGCGGCGGGCGGCGTCGACCTCGATGTCGTACACCCAGGCGTGCTCGTCGGCGGTACCCGTCTCGCGCCGGGCCAGCCACAGCACGCCGACCCGCTCGCCGTCGTCGTCCTCGGCCACCCAGACCCGGTGCTCCGGCCCGAACCGCCCCTCGGGCGCGAGCTCCTCGGTGCTGGCGCGGGCGCGCTCGCGAGCGACCTCGAGGGTCAGGCCACCGTTGGTGTGCATGTCCTCGGCGTACTCGACCTCGATGCGCTGCACGTACTCGCGCACCTCGTCGTCGCTCATCGCCCGCAGGTGCACGCCGTCGTCCGCCACGCGGCGAGCGTAGGGCACCCGGCGCGCTCCGGCCCGGAACCACGAAGAGCCCCGGCCGGCGTGCGGCTGGGGCTCTGCTGGGTCGTGCTGGTGGGCGATACTGGGTTCGAACCAGTGACCTCTTCCGTGTCAAGGAAGCGCGCTACCACTGCGCCAATCGCCCGAGGTGGAGACGGGATTCGAACCCGTGTACACGGCTTTGCAGGCCGTTGCCTCGCCTCTCGGCCACTCCACCGTGAGGCGTCTGCGGCCTCCGAGCGGACGACGGGATTCGAACCCGCGACCCTCACCTTGGCAAGGTGATGCTCTACCAGCTGAGCCACGTCCGCGTGCTCCGAGCTCTGCTCGGCGCGCTCCGAAACACTAGCCGATGCCCGGCGCGGAAGTCGAACCGGTACCCCCGGCGGGTCGCGGCCGCCCCCTGCGCGGCCGCGACCGACCCCGTCCGGGGGTGGTCGGACGGGGTCAGCGGGAGGGGCGGGCGCGGTTGCTCTTCGTGATCGCCTTCCAGTGCCGCAGCTGCTCCTGGCGCAGCCGCGCGTCGACCCGGCTGGCCTGCCACCGCGCCTCGCGCTGCAGCTTGCGCCAGCTCTCGAGGCGCCGCTCGGGCAGCTCGCCCGAGGCCACGGCCGCCTGCACCGCGCAGCCCGGCTCGCGGTCGTGCGAGCAGTCGGTGAACCGGCAGCCCGCGGCCAGGTCGTCGACGTCGGCGAACACCTCGGCCAGGCCGTCCTGGCCCTGCAGGCCGACCGACCGCAGCCCCGGCGTGTCGACGACGCAGCCACCCCCGGGCGCGAGGTGCAGCTCGCGGGTGACCGTGGTGTGCCGCCCCTTGTGCACGGCGCCGAGCTCCTGGGTGGCCATCACCTGCGTGCCCAGCAGCCCGTTCAGCAGCGTCGACTTGCCCACGCCGGAGGCACCGAGCAGCGCCACGGTGGCTCCCCCGGCGAGCACCTCGCGAAGCGCGTCGAGACCCGCCCCCTCGTGGGCGGCCGTGACGTCGACCGGACAGCCGGCGGCCACCTCGGCGCCGATGTCGGCGGCCAGCGCCTCGCCGTCCGGCGCGAGGTCGCCCTTGGTCAGCACGAGGCGAGGCATCGCGCCGCTGTCCCACGCGAGGGCGAGGAACCGCTCGATGCGACCGAGGTCGGGGTCGGGCACCAGGCCCTCGACGACGGCGACGACGTCGACGTTCGCGGCGAGCACCTGCCCGGACGACGTGCCGCCGACCTGGGCGCGGACGACGGCGGTGCGGCGCGGCAGCACGGCCTCGACGGTGTCGTGGCCGTCGGGCCACGGCTGCACGACGACCCAGTCGCCCGTGCTGGGGACGGCCAGCGGGTCGTGGGCGACGGCCGCGACGACGTCGGCGCCCCAGGTGGTGCGGCGAGGTCCGTCGTCGGCGAGCACGTCGCAGGCGCCGCGGTCGGTGCGGGTGACGCGGGCGAGCAGCCGGTCGTGGCCGGCGACGTCGACCGTCTCGACGTCGTCGAAGGCGGCGCGCCAGCGGTCGTCGACGCCGGCACGGGTCAACGGGCTGGTGGTGGGGGCAGGGTGGAGCGAGGGATCGAACGGCACGGTGGAGCCTTCCGGGCGGGCCGGTCGGCGAGCGGCGGTGCGCTCAGCGCGACGAGGCCTGGGTGCCCGCGGCAGTGGCCGCGAGGCAGGACGGGGCGGTGGGTCGGGTCACGGCTCGTCACCTCCGGCGGTCGTGGCGGCCCTGCTGGCCAGCCACGAGCAGCGTGCCACCTCGCCGGACGCCGGTCACCTGGTTTTCGCGGAGGCGACCCGGGGGTCAGTCGTCGCGGCTGCCGGGCAGCGCGGCGCTCTGCTCGCGCAGCGGCGTGACCGGCAGCGGCCCGCTGTCGGTTCGCCGCCGGCGCCGCTCGGTCGGGCGCGGGTCGCCCGGCCGGGGGTGCAGCTCGCGGATCGCGGCGTTGAACGCGGCGCCGATGAGCACCGCGAGGGCGAGGAAGTACAGCCAGATCAGCACGATGATCGAGGCGGCCAGCGGGCCGTAGATCGACGTGCCGCCCACCGACTGCGCGATCACGAAGCGCAGCACGACCGACGCCCCGACCCAGATCACGAAGGCCAGGGCGGCACCAGGCAGCTCGCGGCGCCAGGCGCTGCGGCGCGGCGTGGCCACGTGGTAGAGCGTGCCCAGGCTGGCCAGCACGAGCAGCGCCGCGATCGGCCAGTACAGGCCCACCAGCCAGTCGACGCGCCGCGGCAGGATCTGCCCGAGCAGGTTCGGGCCGAGCAGCACCAGCGGCAGCATCACCGCACCGACCAGCACCGCCGCGGTGTAGAGCCCGAACGACAGGGCCCGTGCGCGCACGATGCCTCGGATGCCGCCCTGGCCGTACATGATCGAGATGGTGTCGAGGAAGACGTTGAGCACCCGCGAGCCCGACCACAGCGACAGCACGAACGCGATCGAGATGACGTCGAAGCGGCCGCGGTTCAGCACCGCGCTGATGCTCTGGGTGATGGTGTCGACCACCGACGCCTGCCGGAAGACGTTCGTGGCGTAGTCGTGGATGGCGGTCTGCACCTGCACGACGGTGTCCTGGCCGATCGCCTGGCCCACGTAGCCGACGCCCGCGACCAGCCCGAGCAGCAGCGGCGGCAGCGACAGCAGGGCGAAGAAGCCCGCCTCGGACGCCAGCCCGGTCACCCGGTAGCGCAGGCAGATGCTGACCGTCTCCCGCAGCAGCGCCCACAGCGAGAGCAGCCGTCGGGATCGCCGCAGCGCGACCAGGCGAGGGAGGACGCCCGGCCGGCTCGTCGTCCCGGCGCTCACCCCGCCACGGTACGGGCACCGGCCCTCCCCACCCAGCCGACACGAGGTAGCGGGCCGCGCGGTCACGGTCGCCACGGCCCCCGGGCCTGTGGACGAACGGACGCGGCCCTGCCCGATGTGCGCCACAATCACTGGGTGCCGCCTCCGGGTGGGCACGTGACGACGCCGTCACCCCTGCACCGCGTCACCCGACGTCTCACGACCCACGACGGAAGAGCTCCTCTTGCAGATCTGGCCAGGCACGCCCTACCCGCTCGGCGCCACCTACGACGGCACCGGCGTGAACTTCGCGATCTTCTCCGAGGCCGCGGAGCGCATCGAGCTGTGCCTGATCGACGACGACGGCACCGAGCAGCGGCTCGACCTGCCCGAGGTCGACGGCTTCGTGTGGCACGCGTTCATCCCGGGCCTGCAGCCCGGCACCCGCTACGGCTACCGCGTGCACGGCCCCTACGACCCGGCCAACGGCCTGCGCTGCAACCCCGCCAAGCTGCTGCTCGACCCGTACGCCAAGGCGATCGACGGGCAGATCGACGGCGACGAGTCGCTCTTCTCCTACCGCTTCGCCGACGGCGGCGACGCACCCGGCAAGGGCCCGGCCAACACCGACGACAGCCTCGGCCACACGATGCTGTCGGTCGTCGTGAACCCGTTCTTCGACTGGGGCCAGGACCGTCCGCCGGCCCGCGAGTACCACGAGAGCGTCATCTACGAGGCGCACGTCAAGGGCCTCACCGAGCGGCACCCCGACGTGCCCGAGGAGATCCGGGGCACGTACGCCGGCATCGCGCACCCGGCGATCATCGAGCACCTCACCTCGCTCGGCGTGACGGCCATCGAGCTCATGCCGGTGCACCAGTTCGTGCAGGACCCGCACCTGCTGGCCAACGGCCTGTCGAACTACTGGGGCTACAACACCATCGGGTTCCTCGCGCCGCACAACGCCTACGCGGCGTACGGCACCCGCGGCCAGCAGGTCGCCGAGTTCAAGGGCATGGTCAAGGCGCTGCACGAAGCCGACATCGAGGTCATCCTCGACGTCGTCTACAACCACACCGCCGAGGGCAACCAGATGGGCCCGACCATCGCCTTCCGCGGCATCGACAACCGCGCGTACTACCGGCTGGTCGACGGCGACGAGGCGCACTACTACGACACCACGGGCACCGGCAACAGCCTGCTCATGCGGCACCCGCACGTGCTGCAGCTGATCATGGACTCGCTGCGCTACTGGGTCACCGAGATGCACGTCGACGGGTTCCGCTTCGACCTCGCCTCGTCGCTGGCCCGCCAGTTCCACGAGGTCGACCGCCTGTCGGCGTTCTTCGACCTGGTGCAGCAGGACCCGATCGTCAGCCAGGTGAAGCTCATCGCCGAGCCGTGGGACGTCGGCGACGGCGGGTACCAGGTGGGCAACTTCCCCCCGCTGTGGACGGAGTGGAACGGCAAGTACCGCGACACCGTGCGCGACTTCTGGCGCGGCGACAGCGCCACCCTCGGCGAGTTCGCGTCGCGCATCACCGGCTCGAGCGACCTCTACGAGCACTCCGGCCGCAAGCCCATCGCCTCGATCAACTTCGTGGTCGCCCACGACGGCTTCACCCTGCGCGACCTGGTGTCGTACAACGACAAGCACAACGACGCCAACGGCGAGGGCAACAACGACGGCGAGAGCCACAACCGCTCGTGGAACTGCGGCGTCGAGGGCGAGACCGACGACACCGAGATCAACGCGCTGCGGCTGCGGCAGCAGCGCAACCTGCTGACCACCCTGCTGCTGTCGCAGGGCGTGCCGATGATCGCCCACGGCGACGAGCTCGGGCGCACCCAGGGCGGCAACAACAACGTCTACTGCCAGGACAACGAGATCGCCTGGGTCGACTGGGACCTCGACGACGACCAGCAGATGCTGCTCGCGTTCACCCAGCGACTGGTGGCGCTGCGCAAGGAGCACCCGGTGTTCCGCCGTCGCCGGTTCTTCGCCGGCTCGGCCGACCACGGCGGCGAGAGCGAGCTGGGCGACATCGCCTGGTTCACGCCGGCCGGTGAGCACATGAGCGCCGAGGACTGGACCAACGGCTACGCCCGCTCGCTGGCGGTGTTCTGCAACGGCTCGGCGATCCCCGAGCCCGACCGCCGCGGTGCGCCCACCACCGACGACTCCTTCCTGGTGCTCTTCAACGGCCACCACGAGACGCTCGAGTTCCAGCTGCCCGACGTCCAGTACGGGCAGACGTGGCAGATCGTCCTCGACACCTCCGACGGCCTCGAGCCGCAGGGCGAGCTGAAGCCGCTGGCCACCCACGAGGTGCAGGCTCGCAGCGTCGTCGTGCTGCAGTGCGCGAAGGACGCCGAGTGAGCACCCCGCACCGCCCCGCCGACGGCCGACCGGTGCCCACGGGCACCTACCGGCTGCAGGTGCGGGCCGAGTTCGGCTTCGACGACGCCGCCGAGCAGGCCGGCTACCTGCGCGACCTCGGGGTCTCGCACGCCTACCTCTCCCCCGTGCTGCAGCCGGCCCCCGGGTCGGCGCACGGGTACGACGTGGTCGACCACAGCCGCCTGCACCCCGAGGCCGGTGGCGAGCCCGCCTTCCGCCGGCTGGTCGACGCGCTGCACGGTGCCGGTCTCGGCGCCGTCGTCGACGTCGTGCCGAACCACATGGCGGTGCCGACCCCCGCGTCGCTGAACCGCCAGCTCTGGTCGGTGCTGCGCGACGGGCCGCTGTCGCCGTACGCCCGCTGGTTCGACGTCGACTGGTCCGTCACCGACCACGCGATCCTCATGCCGGTGCTCGGCAGCCGCATCGGCCAGGTGCTCGACGCGGGTGAGCTGTCGCTGGCGCGCGACGGCGGCGTCGACGGCGACGAGCTGGTGCTGCGCTACTACGACCACGAGTTCCCGCTGCGGCCCGGCACCGAGGACCTGCCGATGGCCGAGCTCGTCGACCGCCAGTGGTACCGGCTGGCGCACTGGCGGGTCGCCGACGAGGAGCTGAACTACCGGCGCTTCTTCGACGTCGACACCCTGGCCGCGGTGCGCGTCGAGGACCCCGAGGTCTTCGAGGCGACGCACCGGCTGCTGCTCGACCTCGTCGCCGACGGCTCGCTCGACGGCCTGCGCATCGACCACCCCGACGGGCTCGCCGACCCGCGCGGCTACCTCGACCGGCTGGCCGACGCCACGAACGGCTCGTGGGTCGTCGTCGAGAAGATCCTCGAGGGGCACGAGCAGCTGCCCGCCGACTGGCGCTGCGCCGGCACCACCGGCTACGACACCCTCTGGCGGATCGGCGGCCAGTTCGTCGACCCCGCCGGCGGCGGCCCGCTGCAGGCGCTGCTCACCGAGCTGACCGGCGACGGCGACGGCATCGACACGGTCGTCGAGCAGGCCGAGCGCGAGGTCGTCGCGCAGGGGCAGTACGCCGAGGTGCACCGCCTCGTCGACCTGCTCGTCGAGATCTGCCGGTCCGACGTGCACCTGCGCGACCACACCCAGCGGGCGCTGCAGGACGCCGTCACCGAGCTGCTGGTCGCGATGGACCGGTACCGCGCCTACGTGGTGCCGGGCGAGCCGGCGCCGCAGGGGTCGGTCGAGGTGCTCGACGCCGCGGCCGACCGCGCGCGAGCGCACCTGCCCGAGCACGAGCACGACACGCTCGACGTCGTCCGCGACCTGGTGCTCGGGCGCGGCCCCGGCTCGGCGTCGGAGCCCTCGGACGGCTCGAGCGCGGCGGGCCGGCCGACGGCGGCGCACGCGCGCGACGAGCTGGTCGTCCGGTTCCAGCAGACCTGCGGTCCGGTCATGGCCAAGGGCATCGAGGACACCGCCTTCTACCGCTGGTTCCGGCTCACCGGGCTGAACGAGGTCGGTGGCGACCCCGGCCGCGTCGGCGTGGCCACCGAGGAGCTGCACGCCTTCGCCGGGCGCCTGCAGAAGACGTGGCCCACCACGATGACCACCCTCTCGACGCACGACACGAAGCGCTCGGAGGACGTGCGGGCGCGGCTGGCCGTGCTGTCCGAGCTGCCCACCGAGTGGGCCGGCTGGCTCCGCGAGGCGCGCGAGGCGGCGTCGGCGCACCGCGGCGTGCTGCTCGACCCGGGCACCGAGTACCTGCTGTGGCAGACGCTCGTGGGCACCTGGCCGATCACCGCCGAGCGGCTGCACGACTACGCGGAGAAGGCGATCCGCGAGGCGAAGACGCACACCACGTGGACCTCGCCCGACGAGGCCTACGAGGCGGCGGTGCACGGGTTCGTCGACGGCGTGCTCGGCGACGACGCGGTGACCGCCCGCATCGAGGAGTG
Source organism: Angustibacter aerolatus (assembly GCF_054776675.1). Taxonomy (NCBI): domain Bacteria; kingdom Bacillati; phylum Actinomycetota; class Actinomycetes; order Kineosporiales; family Kineosporiaceae; genus Angustibacter; species Angustibacter aerolatus. Next base: position 65,960 of record NZ_BAAHBM010000008.1, on the reverse strand, counting down.
GGTCGAGCAGACCGCGGCCCCCGCTCGTGCCGGTCTGCTGGGGCAGAAGCTGCTGCAGCTGGTGCTGCCCGGCGTGCCCGACGTCTACCAGGGCACCGAGCTCGTCGACCTGTCGCTCGTCGACCCCGACAACCGTCGTCCGGTCGACTACGCCGAGCGCCGGCGCCGGCTCGCGGCGCTCGACGCCGGCGAGGCCCCGGGCGACGTGCACGACGAGAAGCTTCTCGTCACCTCGCGGGCGCTGCGGCTGCGCCGCGACCACCCGGACTGGTTCGTGGGCGATGAGGCGGCGTACACGCCCGTCGCCACGACGACCGGCAACGCCGTCGCCGTCGGCCGCGGTGCGGGCGACCGGGTCGAGGTGGTCGCGGTGGTCACCCGGCTCGCGGTGTCGCTGGCGTCGTACGGCGGCTGGCGGGAGCACACGGTGTCGCTGCCGGAGGGCCGCTGGCGCGACGAGCTGACCGGCCGCGAGGTCGACGGCGGCCAGGTGCCGCTGCACGCGCTGCTCGGTGACCTGCCGGTCGCCCTCCTCGTGCGCGCCTGACCCGCGCAGGACGGGCGCGGCGGCCCGACCGCCGCGCCCGCCCGCACGCCCGTCGGGGTGGGTGTGACCTGCCTCATGCCCCCCGGCGCGACAACGACCGCCCCGCCTGATGAGGTTGCTCCCGTGCACTGCTACGCCGTCTGGGCCCCCGATGCCGAACACGTCGACCTCGAGCTCACCGAGCAGGCCGGCCCCCGCCGCCTGCCGATGCACCGCACCGAGGGCGGTTGGTGGCGGTGCGACGAGCCGCAGCCCGAGCACGGCGACGACTACGCGTTCGTCGTCGACGGCAGCGACCCCACCCCCGACCCGCGCTCCGCGTGGCAGCCGCACGGCGTCGACGGCGCGAGCCGGGTGTTCGACCCGAGCCGGCACACCTGGGGGGACGCCGGGTGGCGCGGCCCGCGCGCCGGCCGCGGTGCGCTCGGCGGCGTCGTCCACGAGCTGCACGTCGGCACCTTCACGCCGGAGGGCACCCTCGACGCCGCGATCGAGCGGCTGCCGCACCTGGTCGAGCTCGGCGTCGACGTCGTCGAGCTGATGCCGCTCGCCGCGTTCCCCGGCCGGTGGGGCTGGGGCTACGACGGGGTGCACCCCTACGCGGTGCACGACCCGTACGGCGGCCCCGAGGCGCTGCAGCGGTTCGTCGACGCGGCGCACGGGCTGGGCCTCGGCGTCTGCCTCGACGTCGTCTACAACCACCTCGGGCCGGCCGGCAACTACCTGTCGCGGTTCGGTCCGTACTTCACGGAGAAGCACCACACGCCGTGGGGCCAGGCCGTGAACCTCGACGACACCGGCAGCTCGGTGGTGCGCCGCTGGATCGTCGACAACGCGCTGCGCTGGTTCCGCGACTTCCACGTCGACGCGCTGCGGCTCGACGCGGTGCACGAGCTGCGCGACGACTCCCCCGTGCACCTGCTCGCCCAGCTGAGCGACGAGACGGCCGCGCTGTCGGACGCGCTCCACCGGCCGCTCACGCTCATCGCCGAGAGCGACCTGAACGACCCGGTCATGGTCGAGCCCACCTCCGCCGGCGGCCGCGGCATGAGCGCGCAGTGGAGCGACGACCTGCACCACGCGCTGCACGCCACCCTCACCGGTGAGCGCCAGGGCTACTACGACGACTTCGGGTCGCTGCCGGTGCTGGCCAAGACCCTCACGACGGTGTTCCGGCACGACGGCGGCTGGTCGACGTTCCGCGGCGCCGACTGGGGCGCGCCCGTCGACCCCGCCACCCACAGCGGGCACGCCTTCCTCGGCTACCTGCAGACCCACGACCAGGTGGGCAACCGGGCGGTCGGCGAGCGGATCAGCGCACTCCTGACCCCGGGCCAGCAGGCGATCGGCGCCGCGCTGTACCTGCTCTCGGCGTACACGCCGATGGTGTTCATGGGCGAGGAGTGGGGCGCCTCGACCCCGTGGCAGTACTTCACCGACTTCCCGGACGCCGAGCTCGGCCGGGCGGTCAGCGAGGGCCGCCGCAACGAGTTCGGCTCGCACGGCTGGTCGGCCGACGACGTACCCGACCCGCAGGACCACGCCACCCGCGACCGCTCGGTGCTCGACTGGTCCGAGCCGGCGCAGTCCGGCCACGCGCGGACGCTGCGCTGGTACCGCGACCTGATCGCGCTGCGCCGCGACCGCCCCGAGGCGTTCGACGGCGACCTGACCGCGGTGTCGGTGCGGCACGCGGGCGACGACCAGCCGCCGTGGCTGGTGCTGCGCAACCACGACCTGGCGGTGGCCTGCAACCTGTCGCCCGAGCCGCAGACCGTGCCGGTGCCGGGCGTCGACGAGCTGCTGCTCGCCTGGGACAGCAGCAGCACTGACGTCACCGCAGACGGGGTGCGCCTGCCCGGTTACGCGGTGGCGGTGCTCACCGCCCGTTGACCTCACCCGATCGGACGCCTCCCGGCCACTTCCGGCCCGGCGACCTGCGGACGGCCCGCGCCATGACGGTGTGCTGACCGACGAGCTGACCGACGACGAGCTGCGCGAGACCTTCGAGGCCGAGGGCGGCGTGTACGCCCTCGCACTGGTCGAGGACCCGGACGAGGAGGTCGCGACCGAGCTGAGCATCGGGTACGGCGACGTCGTGGCCCACCTGTTCGAGGACGCGGTCACGGCATCCGTGCCGATGCTGGCGGCACTGCCCGGCGTGGCTGGGGCGCATCACGAGGACCGCGAGGTGGTCCTCGTGCAGCTCGCCGGCGCGAGCCCGACCGCGGTGCAGGTCGCCCTCGACGCGTTCTGGCGAGAGCGGCTGGGCGACGTCGCCCCCGACGTGATCAGCACGTGGGACGACGCGGACGAGGACGAGGACTGACCCTCACCGAACCCGCCTGACGGGCTCAGGGGACGACGGCGGCGTACGCCACGAGCGCGAGCACGCCCAGGGGCAGCAGCCAGACGAGCGGTCGCCGGTGCAGCGGCTGACCGCCACGGGGCGCCGGGTGCGCGGTGACCACGAACGGGTCGCGGGGGCCGGGCGGCGGCAGCTCCCGCACGGCCATCAGGCGGTTCCAGTTGCACAGCAGCACGACCGGCACGAGGAGCACGGACGGGAAGCCCCACCAGCCGAGCAGCAGCGTGTGGGTCTGCGCGTCGAGCAGCTCGGCCCGGGCGCAGTCGGTGCACAGCAGGGCCTTGCGGCGCGACCACACCCAGACCATCACCAGGCTGGTGAGCCGGTGCGCGCGCACCGGCACGGCGCCCGCGTGCCCGCACGACCAGCACTCGTCGTGCACCGGACCGCGCAGCAGCGGTGGCTGCGGCGGTTCGTCGAGGTGCGGCGGGGACTGCACGTGAGGTGACCATTGCGTCATGGCAGGCAGCCTGGCGTCCGCCGGTGACGGTCCGCAAACGACTCACGCCGGCCTGTGGACAACCGGTGCGACCGGCCTACGACGCGGGTGCCGCCTCGCGAGCCAGCGCCGTCAGGCGCGACAGCGAGCGCAGGTACTTCTTGCGATACCCGCCCTGCAGCAGCTCGTCGGGGAACAGCCGGTCGAGGCGGTCGCCGCTGACGACCAGCGGCACGTCGAGGTCGTAGAGCCGGTCGGCGAGCACCACCAGGCGCAGCGCGACGTTCTGGTCGGCCACGGGGTGCAGGCCGGTGAGGGCGACGCCGGTGACGCCGTCGACCATCGCGCCGTACCGGCTGGGGTGCACCGCCGCCAGGTGGTCGCACAGCGCGTCGAGGTCGTCGAGCGTGGCGCCGGGCCGCTCGGCGGCCCAGGCGCGTGCGCTCTCGACCGCCACCGGCTCGGGTGGTGCGGGCAGGCCGCGGTGCCGGTAGTCGTCGCCGTCGACCCGCACGACGTCGAACCGCTCGGCGAGCCGCTGGATCTCGCGCAGGAAGTCGTCGGCGGCGAAGCGTCCCTCACCCAGCGCGCCGGGCAGCGTGTTCGACGTCGCGGCGAGCGCCACGCCGCGCTCGGCCAGTCGCGCGAGCAGCGTCGACATCAGCACCGTGTCGCCGGGGTCGTCGAGCTCGAACTCGTCGATGCACACGAGGGAGCAGTCACCCAGGGCGTCGACGGTCGGCTGGAAGCCGAGGGCGCCGACCAGGTTGGTGAAGGCGACGAACGTGCCGTACGCGCGCCGTCCCGGTGCGGCGAACCAGGTCGAGGCCAGCAGGTGGGTCTTGCCGACGCCGAACCCGCCGTCGAGGTACACGCCGCCAGCCGTCTGCGGGCGGCGCCGGCCGAGCAGCCTGCGCCGCGCCGGGCGACCGACGGACGCCGCGAACGCCTCGAGCCGCTCGACCGCCGCGGCCTGCGACGGCTGGGCCGGGTCGGGCCGGTAGGTGGCGAAGCGCACGGTGTCGAAGCGCGGCGGCGGCACCAGCTCGGCGACGAGCCGCTCGGGCGGCACCCGCGGGTCGCGTCCGGTCAGCGCCGGCGCCGCATCGCTCACCCGCGACACGGTACGGGGGCCGGCGGGCCGCGCCAGCAGGTGCCGGTCGCCGGTGCAGGGCAGACTGCGGCCCGTGCAGACCGTCCTGGACCTCGACGCGCTCGATGACGACGCCCTCGCCACCCTCTACGACTACCCGCCCACGGCCGAGCGGGCGGTGGTGCGCGCCAGCTTCGTCACCAGCCTCGACGGCTCGGCCACCGGCCCGGAGGGCGTCTCGGGCGCGCTCGGTGGTGACGCCGACCGGCGGGTGTTCGAGCTGCTGCGCGCAGAGTGCGACGTCGTGCTCGTGGGCAGCGCCACCGCACGGGCCGAGGGGTACCGGCGGGCCGAGACGCCGTCGGCCTGGCACGGGCTGCGCGAGCGACTCGGCCTGGCTCCCGCGCCCACGATCGCGGTCGTGAGCGGGTCGCTCGACCTGCCGGAGGCGCTGCTCGAGCCGGGACCGGTCGACGCCGGCGGGCTGGTCGTCGTGACGCACGGCCGGGCCGACGCGGACCCGGTCGCGGCGCTGCGCGAGCGGCTGGGCGCCGACGCCGTGCTGGTCACCGGCGACGAGCACGGCGACGGCGAGGTCGACGTCGCCGACGCGGTCGAGCAGCTGGCCGCCCGCGGCCTGCGGCGCATCTCGCTCGAGGGCGGTCCGGGGCTGTTCACCGCGGCCGTCGAGGCGGGGGTGCTCGACGAGCTCTGCCTCACCCTGGCGCCCGACCTCGTCGGCGGCGACGGTCCGCGCATCGCCGGCGGCCGGTCGGTGGTGCGGCCGATGCGGCTGGCGCACCTGGCGCTGGCCGGCGACGTCCTGCTCGGTCGCTGGACCCGCTAGCCAGGTCGTCGGGTCGCGTTCAAGGACCGCCCCGCGACTGCCGATGGGGGGAGTCCGGGGTGGGTCCAGCAGCGGCCGGCCCGACCGCCCGCGAAGGGACCGTCCGTGCCCTCTCCCACCGCGCCGCCGCGCCCCTCGGCGACGGCGGACGACGGCCTGTACCGTCCCGAGCCCCCTGCGCGCCGCGAGCGCGACGGGCACCCGGCCGACGTCCTCAGCCGGCACCACGTGACCGAGCACGGCGATCCGCGCGGCCCGGTGATGCTGATGGCGCACGGCTTCGGGGCCGGGCAGGGCGCCTGGGACCGTCTGCTCCCCCAGGTCGTCGATCACCGGGTGATCTGCTTCGACCACCTCGGGTCCGGCCGCACCGACCTGGCCGACTTCGACCAGGAGCGGCACGCGTCGCTCACCGGGTACGCCGACGACGTGCTCGACGTCTGCGCCGCGCTCGACCTGCACGACGTGACCTACGTGGGCCACTCGGTGAGCGCGATGGTCGGCGTGCTGGCGGCGGCCACCGAGCCCGAACGCTTCTCGTCGCTGGTGCTGGTGGCCCCCTCACCGCGGTACGTCGACGACCCGCCCACCGGCTACACCGGCGGCTTCTCGCTCGACGACGTGCACGAGCTGCTCGCCTCGCTCGACAGCAACTACTACGCCTGGTCGGCGGCCATGGCACCGGTCGTCATGGGCGCGGACCAGCCCGAGCTCGGCGTCGAGCTCACCGAGAGCTTCCTCGGCACCCACCCCGACGCGGCACGCACCTTCGCCCGCGCGATCTTCCTGTCAGACGCCCGCGCGGTGCTGCCGGGGGTGCGGGTGCCCGCACTGGTCCTGCAGTGCCGGCACGACGCCCTCGCGCCGGAGCCGGTCGGGCGCATGGTCGCGGCGACGCTGCCGAACGCCACGCTGCGGCAGCTGGAGGCCACCGGGCACTGCCCGCACGTCAGCTCGCCGGCCGAGGTCGCTGCCGCCGTCCGCGAACACCTCGACGACCTGCGCGGCACCGCGTGACCGCGACGGCGCACGCCGGCCCCAGCGCCCCGGCCGCCTGGTGGGAGCAGTCCCCGTGCCCGCAGCTGGTGCTCGACGGCCGGGCCGGCACCGTGCTCGAGGCGAACGACACGTTCACCCGGTGGAGCGGCCTGTCGCGCGAGGCCGTCGTCGGCAGCGAGTTCGCGCGCCTGCTGCCGGTCGGCGACCGCATCCTGTGGAGCACGCACTGCCTGCCGAAGCTCGAGGCCGCCGGACGCGTCAGCGAGGTGTCGGTGCAGGTCGTCGGCGCGGACGGCGGACGGCGGGCGGCGTTCCTGACCGCGTCGCGGGCCGCCGGCGAGGACGGCCGAGACGGCGAGGTGCTCGTCGCGCTGTTCGGTGCCGCCGAGCGCCGGCGCTACGAGGAGGACCTGCTGGAGGCCACGCGGCTCGCCGAGGCCTCCGACGCCCGCCGCGCCGCGGCCGAGGCCGACCTGCAGCACCTGGCGCACCACGACCCGGTCACCGGGCTGCTGAACCGGCGGGGCCTGGAGACGGCGCTGCGCTCGCAGCTGGCGTCGAGCGCGTCGTCCTGCACGGTCGTGCTGTTCATCGACCTCGACGGCTTCAAGCAGGTCAACGACAGCGTCGGGCACACCGGCGGCGACGAGCTGCTCACGACGGTCGCGCAGCGACTGGTCGAGGGGGTGCGCAGCGAGGCCGCCGTGGCGCGCTTCGCCGGTGACGAGTTCGTCGTCGTGCTGTCGCTCGGCGACCCCGCCGCCGTCGACGCCCTCTGCGACCGCCTGCTGCGCGCGCTCGCCACCCCCACGGTGGTGCGCGGCGTCGAGGTCGTCGTCACCGCCAGCATCGGCGTGGCCCGCTGCTGCGACGCGACGGCCGCCGACCTGGACGCCCCGGAGCGACTGACCGAGGCCCTGCTGCACCGGGCCGACGCGGCGATGTACGAGGTCAAGGGCACCGGGCAGGGCGGGTGGCGGGTGCACGACCCGGCTGCCGTCGACCCGACGGAGAGCCGGCTGCAGCTGGTGGAGCAGCTGCGGCACGCCATCGCCGACGGCCAGCTGCGCCTGCACCACCAGCCGCGCGTGCGGGTCGGTGACGGGGTGATCACCGGCGTCGAGGCGCTGGTGCGCTGGCAGCACCCCGAGCGCGGGCTGCTCGCACCCGGGCACTTCATCGAGCTCGCCGAGTCGTCGGGCCTGATCCGCGACCTGGGCGCCTGGGTGCTCGACGCGGCGGTGGCCCAGACCGCGGCCTGGAACGCAGCCGGCCGACGGCTGCAGATGAGCGTCAACGTCTCCGCGCGGCAGCTCGTCGACCCGCAGCTGCCGGCGCTCGTCGCCCGGTCGCTCGCCCGCCACGGCGTGCCGGCCGCGCAGCTGGTGCTGGAGATCACCGAGACCGCGCTCATGCTCGACCCCGAGACGGCGGCCACCTCGCTCGGTCAGCTGCGCGACCTGGGCACCCGCATCGCGGTCGACGACTTCGGCACCGGCTACGCCAGCCTCACCTACCTGCGCCGGTTCCCGGTGCACGAGCTGAAGATCGACCAGACCTTCGTCGCGGGCCTCACCGGCGACGCCGGCGACCGGGCGATCGTCGCCGGCTGCCTGCAGCTGGCCCACTCGCTCGGCCTGGTCAGCGTCGCCGAGGGCGTCGAGACCCCCGAGCAGCACCTGGCGCTGCGCGAGCTCGGCTGCCAGCTCGCGCAGGGCTACCTGCTGGGCCGCCCGGTGCCCGCCGACGAGCTGCCCGAGGTCATCCCGCCGGTCGGCTGAGCACCTCGTCGACGAACCCGCCGACGACGGCTTCCCACCGCGCGGGGTCGGTGTTCCACTCCTTCGTGTGCCGGCCCTGCTGCCACGGCTCGGCCCGGACGACGTCCGGCCGGGCCGCCGCGAGCGCCAGCGACGGGCCGTTCGGCACGTACTCGTCGGCGTCGCTGTGCACGATGAGCACCGGCAGCTCGAGCTCGGCGGCCCGGGTCACCCAGTCGAGGCGGCGCAGGTCGAGCGGCTGCTCGAGGCCGACCAGCCGTCGTCCGAGCCGGTGCCGCATGAGCACGTGCCCGATGCGGGCGACCCGCGGCGGCACGTGGTGCGCGGCCGACTGGTGGTCGAGCACGGCGTGCCAGTCGACCACCGGCGCGTCGAGCACGACGCCGACGACGACCCGCGCGGCGGTCGACCGGGTGGCGGCCTGCAGCACGATCGCGCCACCCATCGACCACCCCATGAGCAGCACCCGCTCGGCGCCGTGCTGCACGGCCCAGCGGACGGCGTCCTCGACGTCGCGCCACTCGCTGTCGCCCAGCCCGTACCGGCCGGCGGGGTCGGCGGGCGCGTCGGGGTCGTTGCGGTAGGCCGGCACCAGGGCGGTGACACCGCGGCGGTGCAGCAGCGGCAGGGTGCGCAGGCACTCCTCGCGGGTCGCGCCGCGGCCGTGCACGAGCACCGCCCAGTCGCCGGACGTCGCGCCCCCGGCACCGACGGCTCCCGGCACCAGCCAGGCCGGCAGCCCGCCCAGCTCGGCGGGCACCTCGACGTCGTCGAAGTCGAGCCCGAGCGCGCTGCGAGGCGTCCCGGCGAAGTGGTACTGGTTCCAGCGCGCCGGGCCGGCCCGCAGCTCGCCCGCGTCGACCCCGAGCAGCTCGCGCACCACGAGGTCGTCGTCGCGGCGCAGCACCTCGCCGACGCGGGCGTGGCCGCCGCCGGGCAGCCACAGCCCGTAGCGGCCGGGTTCGGCGGTCTCGTCGGTGCGGCCGAGGGTGACGGTCTGCGGGTCGACCGCGAGGTCGACGTCGTGCACCACCACGTCGTCCGGTCGGCGGCGGTCGGGGGTCAGCACCCGGCGCGTGAAGTACGTCGCGACGACCCCCGCCCCGGCGAACCCGAGCGCGGCGCAGCCCGCAGCGGCACCGGCCACCGCGCGACCCACCCGCAGCGCGGTCCCCGCGCGGCTCAGGACGACCTCCGGCGCACCCGCAGCGCCCACAGCACCAGCGGCACCTGCAGCGGCAGCCGGGCCAGCGCCACGACCTGGAACGCGGTGGACGCCCGCTCCGAGCGCAGCGCGGTGACCGCCATCTGCACGTTCGCGGGGAAGACGGCGACGAAGAGCGCGGCTGTCGACAGGGCCGCCACCCGGCGGGTGCGGGGCAGGGCGAGCCCCACCGCGCAGGCGATCTCGGCGACACCGGAGCCGTGCACCCAGGGCACCGGGTCGCCCAGCCACCGCGGCACGATCGACGCGAACGGCCCGGGGCGCACCAGGTGGAGCACGCCGCTGGAGGCCAGCACCCCGGCGAGCGGGCGCCAGCCCGGGACGGCGCGCGGCGAGGTCACCGGCGCATCGTGCCACGCGGCGACCGGCTGCCGGTGTCGGAGCCGCCTGGTTGACTGGCGCCCGTGCAGCTGCCCGTCATGCCACCGCTCGCGCCGATGCTGGCCAAGGTCGCGGCCGAGATCCCGCCCGGCCAGCACTACGAGCCGAAGTGGGACGGCTTCCGGTCGGTGATCTTCCGCGACGGCGACGAGGTGGTGATCGGCAGCCGCAACGAGAAGCCGATGACCCGGTACTTCCCCGAGGTCGTCGAGGCGGTGCTGGCGAACCTGCCCGAGCGGGTGGTGGTCGACGGCGAGATCGTCGTCGCCGACGTCGCCCGCAACCGGCTCGACTTCGAGGCGCTGCAGCAGCGCATCCACCCGGCCGACAGCCGCGTGCGGAAGCTGTCGGTCGAGACGCCGGCCAGCTTCGTGGCGTTCGACCTCGTGGCGCTCGGCGACGACGACCTGCGCGGGCTGCCGTTCGAGCAGCGGCGGGCGATGCTCGAGCAGGCCCTCGCGCACGCCGCGCCGCCGGTGCACGTCACGCCGGCGACCCGTGACGTCGAGGAGGCCGCGCAGTGGTTCGAGCGCTTCGAGGGCGCGGGGCTCGACGGGGTCATCTCCAAGAAGCTCGACCTGCGCTACCAGCCCGACAAGCGCGTCATGACGAAGATCAAGCACGTGCGCAGCGCCGACTGCGTCGTGGCCGGCTACCGGGTGCACAAGTCGGGGCCGGACGCGATCGGCTCGCTGCTGCTCGGGCTGTACGACGAGGAGGGCCACCTGGCCTCGGTCGGCGTGATCGGCGCGTTCACCATGGCGCGGCGCCGCGAGCTGTTCGCCGAGCTGCAGCCGCTGGTCACCGACTTCGACGACCACCCGTGGGCCTGGGCCCGGCAGGAGGAGGGCGAGCGCACGCCGCGCAAGGGCGAGGGCAGCCGGTGGAACGGCGGCAAGGACCTCTCGTTCACCCCGCTGCGGCCCGAGCTGGTCGTCGAGGTGAAGTACGACGCGATGGAGGGCGTGCGGTTCCGGCACACGGCGCAGTTCCTGCGCTGGCGGCCCGACCGCGAGCCGGCCAGCTGCACCTACGAGCAGCTCGACCGGCCGGTGCGCTTCCGCGTCACCGACGTGCTGTCCGGCGCCTGACCCCGCTGTGCCAGGATCGCCACGGCCTCGACACCCCATACCACCAGGAGCACCCGTGGCAGACCTCGTCGTCCTGCTGACCGAGCAGGCCCTGCAGGCCGGCGACGCCGAACGCATCGTCGCCCTGCACGCCGCGGACGACGTGCGTCCCGGCTACCGGGTGCTGGTGCCGGCCGACACCGAGCGCAACCTGCTCGCGGACGTCCTCGACCACCTCAGCCTGCTCGAGCTGCGCGCCGCCCTGGCCGAGGTGCGCCACCAGCCCGGGCAGCACGAGGCACGGGCCACCGCCGCCCAGGCGCTCGACGCCTCGCTCAGCGCGCTGCGGGCGGCCGGCGTCGAGGCCGAGGGCGAGGTCACCGGCGACGACCCGCTGCCGGCGCTGCGCGCTCACGTCGAACGGCTCGGCGCCCGCGAGGTGGTCGTGGTGACCCGCCCGCACGCGGTCGAGGACACCTTCCACCGCGACTGGGCCAGCCGCGCCCGCGACGAGCTCGGCGTGCCCGTGCTGCACGTCTACGCGGGCACGACCTTCCTGGGCTGAGCGCTCAGCTCGGCCCGCCGTGGTCGCCGGGCACCTGTTCGGCACCCTCGTGGTAGCCGGTGCCGTCGACCGGGTCCTGCTCGCCCACCGGCGCGTCCGGCACGTGGTCGGGTGCGCCGTCCTGCTTCTCCGGCACCGGGTCCTGCTCGGCCGCGTTCAGCGGTCCGGCGTCCGGGTCGTCCAGGCTGTCGCGGTCCGTGTCCCTCACCATCCCCACAGCCTGGCGCCCGGCGCGGTCGACGGCGAGCCGAGGTGCGGCGGACGACGGGCGTGCCAGGGTCGTGCGCATGGACGACGACGAGCGCAAGGGCATCCGCCGCGACTTCGACGAGGCGGTGAACATGACGCCGAAGCAGCTCGAGGACTGGCTGCAGACCGACGACAGCAAGCGCGTCGGCGTCGGCGAGGGCGAGTCGGTCGGGCACGAGAGCGGCCGCCGCATCGTCGAGATCAAGCGGACGAAGGTCGCCGACCTCACCGACGACGACCACGAGCACATGCGCAGGGTCACCGGCTACGTGCACCGGCACCTGACGCAGGGCGGCCCGAAGAGCGACGTCGAGCACTCGCGGTGGCGGTACTCGCTGATGAACTGGGGCCACGACCCGCTGCACTGAGTGGGTCGAACCCGCCCGGCCTAGCGGCTGGGGCGACCGCGCGGACGGCGGGCCGACTGCGGCAGCCGCCCCTGCGGCAGCTCGACGGGCAGCTCGCCCGCCTCGGTCACCCGCACCGCGAGCTCGTACGGCGTGAGGTCGTGCTGCCCCGCGGCGGCGTGCAGCATCTCGCGGGCGCCACCGGCCGGCAGCCGGTACGTCGCCATGAGGATGCCGGTGGCCTGCGCGACGCGGGCGCGGGTGACCACCTCGGCCCGCAGGCTCTCGACCTGCGCCTCGAGGTCGGACACGCGCTGGCGCAGCGCCTCGGTCTCGGCCGTGGGCTCGTCGGTGTCTCGCAGGTCCAGGACCTCTGTGCCGATCTTCTGGTGCATCGTCGTCACCTGCTCGCCATCGAGGGTGAAAGGGTCCGCCTGGGCTCGACGTCCGATCCTGTTGTCTCGCAGCGTCATCCGCAGACGACAGGTTGTCAACCGGAGGTGACCGGGTTCACGACACGCAGAACTCGTTCCCCTCCGGGTCGCGCAGGGTCACGAAGTACACGAGGTCGCTCGGGTCGTCGTCCGCCACGGTGCCGACCCGCGTGGCGCCGAGGTCGAGCAGCTCGGCCACCAGCGCCTCGACGACCTCCGCCCGCCGCTCGTACGGCATCGCGTCGTCGCGTCCGGTCGGGTACAGGTCGAGGTGCAGCCGGTTCTTGCCGGCCTTCTCCTCCGGCACCTGCTGGAACCACAGCGCCGGCCGCAGCCCCTCGGGGTCGAACAGCCGGTCGGCGAACGCCGGGGCACCGTCGAGGCGCCCGCGGTAGTGCGCCCACCACACGGTGTCGGGCGCCTGCGGCGGCTCCGGTGGCGTGCCGCTCCACCCGAGCGCCTGCCCCCAGAACGCCGTCAGCCGCGCCGGGTCGTTCGCGTCGATGGTCAGCTGCCAGAACACGTCAGTCCCCGTCCGTCCAGTGGGCCGCGACCTTGCGGCTGGGCTGCACCCGCGGCGGCTCGCCGGGCATCTTCGGGTAGTCGGGCGGGAAGCTCAGCTCGCCCAGCCCGCGCTCCTCGACGTCGGCGCGCCACAGGTCGAGGGCGGCGTCGATCGAGCCGACCGCGTCGTCCATCGCGGCCCACGGGTCGCCGTCGGCCAGCCGCTCGGGCACCGAGCGCACGGTGAGCAGCGCGGGGTCGGTGCCGGCCAGCTCGTCCCACGACAGCGGCGTCGACACCGGGGCGTGCGGCAGCGGGCGGGGGCTCCACGCGGCCGCGATGGTGCGGTCGCGGTTGCTCTGGTTGAAGTCGACGAAGATCCGCCTCCCGCGCTCCTCCTTCCACCAGGCCATCGTCACCAGGTCGGGGTCGCGCCGCTCGAGCTCGCGGCCGATGCCGATCACCGCGTGCCGCACCTCGAGGAACTCGTGCTCGGGGCGGATCCGCGCGAACACGTGCACGCCGCGGTTGCCGGACGTCTTCACGAACGCGGTCAGGCCGAGCTCGCCCATCAGCTCGCGCAGCAGCACCGCGGCGGTGGCGGCGTCGGCGAACGTGCGGCCCGGCTGCGGGTCCAGGTCGATGCGCAGCTCGTCGGGCCGGTCGACGTCCGGCACCCGCACCGGCCAGGGGTGCACGGTGATGGTCGACATCTGCGCCGCCCACACCAGCGTGGCGATCTCGCTCACCACGACCTGCGGGTGCCGGCGTCCGCTGGGGTAGGTGAGCTCGACGGTCTCGATCCACTCCGGCATCCCCTTGGGCGGGTTCTTCGAGAAGAACGCCTCGCCGCCGACGCCGTCGCGGAACCGTTCGAGCGTGACCGGACGCCGGGCCAGGGCGCGCAGTGCGGCCGGCGCCACGGCCACCCAGTAGTCGGCCAGGTCGCGCTTCGTGACGCCCGCCTCGGGCCACACCAGCCGCCCCGGGCTCGAGAGCCGCTGCTGCCGGACGCCGTCGGGCGCGTCGGGCGCGTCGAGCTCGAGGACCACCGCGTCAGCCGCCATGCCGAGAGCCTAGGGCGGCGCGCCGACAGCGCCGGGCCGCGGCACGCGATCCCGGCATTCACCGCGTCTTTGCCCGCAGAAGGTGTTCTCGGGGCATTTCGGGCTGGTAGACACGGGCCACCCCGCCCCCGACCCTGGAGCACCCATGCCCGTGTCGCACCCGACGCGACTGCTCGCCGTCCCCCTCGGCGCGGCCCTCGCGGCCACCGGCCTCACCCTGGCCGCGCCCGCACCTGCTCTCGCCGCCTCCACGTCCGTCGTCGTGAGCGAGGTGTACGGCGGCGGGGGCAACTCCGGCGCGACGTACACCAACGACTTCGTCGAGCTCTACAACCTGGGCACCGCTGCGGTCGACCTGTCCGGCTGGCAGGTGCAGTACGCCTCCGCGGGCGGCACCGCCACCGCACCCGTCGACCTCACCGGCTCGGTGCCCGCGGGCGCCAGCTACCTGGTGCAGCTCGGCGCCGGGGCCGGTGGCACGACGCCGCTGCCGTCGCCCGACGTGACGGGGGCGAGCAACCTCAGCGGCACGTCCGGTCGCGTCGACCTGCTGCACGACGGCGCGCTCGTCGACCGGGTCGGCTACGGCACCGCCAACCTGTCTGAGGGCGCCCCCGCGCCCGCAGCGTCGAACACCACCTCGGTCGCCCGCTCCGGCTCGTGCAGCGACACCGACGCCAACGCGACCGACTTCACCGCCGGCGCGCCGACGCCGCAGGGCACGGCCGCCGGCGGGCACGCCTGCGGCGCGGGCGGTGGGACGACACCCCCTCCCCCGGCGCAGGAGGCGACCATCGCGCAGGTGCAGGGCGCCGCGCACCGCTCGCCGCTCGAGGGGAAGGCCGTCACCGGTCTGCGCGGCGTCGTGACCGCGCTGCGCAGCAACGGCTTCTACGTCTCGAGCACGCAGCCCGACACCGACCCGTCCACCAGCGAGGGGCTGTACGTCTTCACCAGCAGCGCCCCGACCGAGCACGTCGGGGACGCCGTGTCGCTGGCCGGCACGGTGACCGAGTACCGCGCGGGCGGTGCCACCAACCTGACCACCACCGAGCTCAGCCGGCCGACCGTGACCGTCACCGGCACCGCTCCCCTGCCGGCGCCGGTGCTGCTCGGCGTCGACCGCGTCGCGCCGCCGCAGACCGTCGAGCCCGGCGACCCGGGCGACGTCGAGCTCGCGCCGTTCGACCCGGCCACGGGCGCGCTCGACTTCTACGAGTCGCTCGAGGGCATGCGGGTCGCCGTCCGCGACGCCCGCGTCGTCGGCCCCACCAACGACTTCGGCGAGATCACCGTCGTCCCGGGGCGTCCGGCGCAGACCGTGACCTCGCGCCGGGGCGGGGTCGTCTACTCCGGGTACGACCACCCGAACACCTCGCGCATCCAGCTCGACGGTGCGCTGCTCGCGCCGGACATGCCGGCCGCGAACGTGGGTGACACCGTCACCGGCACCACGACAGGCGTCGTCGACTACTCGTTCTCGAACTACGAGCTGCTGGTCACCGCGCTGCCGACCGTCCAGGACCGGCACCTGCGGCGCGAGACGACGCAGGCCGCCGGCCGCAAGGAGCTGTCGGTCGCGACGTTCAACGTCGAGAACCTCGCGCCGAGCGACCCGGCCACGAAGTTCGAGCGGCTGGCCGGCCAGATCGTGCGCAACCTGGCCTCGCCCGACGTCCTGGCGCTGGAGGAGATCCAGGACGACACCGGCGCGACGGACGACGGCACGGTCACCAGCGGTGTCACGGTGAGCAAGCTGGTGGCGGCGATCGCCGCTGCCGGCGGCCCGCGCTACGACGCGCGGTGGATCGACCCGACGAACGACACCGACGGCGGCCAGCCGGGCGGCAACATCCGCCAGGTGCTGCTCTTCGACCCGGCCCGCGGCGTCTCGTTCGTCGACCGGCCCGGCGGCGACGCCACCACCCCGGTGACCGTGACCTCGCGCCGCGGGAAGCCGCAGCTGTCGGTCAGCCCCGGCCGCATCGACCCGGCGAACCCGGCGTGGACCAGCTCGCGCAAGCCGCTCGCGGCGCAGCTCCGGTTCCGCGGGAAGGACGTCTTCGTCGTCGCCAACCACTTCGCCAGCAAGGGCGGCGACCAGCCCCTGATGGGCCGCTACCAGCAGCCGGAGCGCTCGAGCGAGGTGCAGCGGCACGCCCAGGCGACCGCCGTGCGCGCCTTCGTCGACGACGTGCTGGCAGTCGACCGCAGGGCCCGCGTGGTGGTGCTCGGGGACCTCAACGACTTCGAGTTCTCGCAGACGGCCGACATCCTGGTCGGCTCGGGGCGGACGGCGCTGATCGACCTGCCGCGCACGCTCCCGGCGTCCGAGCGGTACACGTACGTCTACGAGGGCAACAGCCAGGTGCTGGACCACATCCTGGTGAGCCAGGGGCTGCGCAAGCGGCTCTCGTACGACGTCGTGCACACGAACGCGGAGTTCGCCGACCAGGACAGCGACCACGACCCGCAGGTCGTGCGCCTGTCGGTCCGCTAGCCGGGGGCGCGCCCCGTCGTCAGGCCTGCTCGGCGGGCTCGGCGGCGGGGCCGCGCTTCCCCAGCTCGATCGCCGCGGTCGACGCGACGGCGCCCAGGGCCAGCGCGCCGAGCGCCCACTTCGGGCCGGTCTTCTCGATCCCGAGCGCGCGGTCGAGCGAGACGGCGCCGGGACCGGTCTCGGCGAGCGAGGCGACGGCCGCGATCAGCGTGCCGTTGTACTCCCAGCCGCCGTCGGTGTTCCACGGGCCGTTGCTCAGGTGCACCTTGCGGATCGCGGTGATCATCGTGCCGATCAGGCTGGCGGCGGCCAGCGGCGTGAACAGCCCCAGCACCAGCGCCGCGCCGCCCGCGGTCTCGGTGACGCCGGCCGCGTAGGCGTTGCGGCGGGCGGGGCGCATCTGCATGCTCTCCATCGCGCCGGAGAAGCCCTCGATGCCCGGCCCGCCGAACGCGCCGGTCAGCTTCTGCAGGCCGTGGCCCACGAACAGCCCTCCGACGACGCCTCGTGCGATCAACCGTCCGACGCTCATGGGGTGCCGCCTCTGCCTGCCGGGCTTCGCCGATCGAAGCCGCTCCGTCCATGCAAGCGCGGTCGGCCGCTGCCCGCCACCCGGGAACGCCCGCCACCGGCAGGGTGTTGAGACGTCGTGAGCATCTTCTCGAAGGGACCTGCCATGAAGCCGACCACCACCCAGTACCTCGTCGTGAAAGACGACGCCGAGTGGCGCGAGCAGCTGAGCGCCGAGGAGTTCCACGTGCTGCGCGAGGCCGGCACCGAGCGGCCGTTCGTCGGCGAGTACACCGACACCACCACCGAGGGCGTCTACGCCTGTCGCGCGTGCGGCACCGAGCTGTTCACCAGCGACACCAAGTTCGAGTCGCACTGCGGGTGGCCGTCGTTCTACGCCCCCGAGGAGGGCAAGGTCGAGTACATCGAGGACCGCTCGTTCGGCAGCGTGCGCACCGAGGTGCGCTGCGCCACCTGCGGCTCGCACCTCGGGCACGTCTTCTCCGGCGAGGGCTACCCGACGCCGACCGACCAGCGCTACTGCATCAACAGCGTCTCGATGACGCTGCGGCCGAAGGCCTGACCGCTCAGGGCAGGCGCTCGACCAGCTCCGGCAGGTCCGCGCGGGGACCGGTGTAGAACGGGATCTCCTCGCGGACGTGCCGGCGGGCGTCGGTCGCCCGCAGGTCGCGCATGAGGTCGACGATGCGGTGCAGCTCGTCGGCCTCGAACGCCAGCACCCACTCGTAGTCGCCGAGCGCGAACGACGACACCGTGTTGGCCCGGACGTCGGGGTAGCCGCGCGCGGCCTTGCCGTGCTCGACGAGCATGTCGCGGCGCTCGGCGTCCGGCAGCAGGTACCACTCGTAGGAGCGCACGAACGGGTAGACGCAGACGTACGCCCGCGCCTCCTCCCCCGCCATGAACGCCGGCACGTGGCCCTTGTTGAACTCCGCCGGGCGGTGCAGCGCGACGTTCGACCAGACCGGCAGCAGCTGGCGGCCGAGCTCGCTGCGCCGCAACCGCTGGTAGGCGCGCTGGACGGTCTCGACGGTCGGGGCGTGCCACCACACCATCAGGTCGGCGTCGGCGCGCAGCCCGGCCACGTCGTACCAGCCGCGCACCACGAGCCCCTCGTCGACGAGCTCGGCCAGCAGCGCCTCGACCTCGGCCGCCAGCGCGGCGCGGTCGCCCTGCACCGGCTGCGGCGCGGCGAACACCGACCACATCGCGTACCGGATGGTGTCGTTGATGTCGCGCGCCTTCGGCTTCTGGTCGGTCTGCTCGCTCATGGGGTCGAGTCTCCCAGGTGGCTCAGGACGTCGCGCGCGGCCCGGTGCGCCGACGCGATCACCGCCGGCACCCCCACCCCGTCGTACGCCGCGCCGGCCACCGCGAGCCCCGGACGACGCGCCACCTCGCGCCGCACCAGGGCCATCGCGTCGACGTGCCCGACGGCGTACTGCGGCAGGCCCCCGCCCCACCGGGTGACGGCGGTGGCGACCGGCCGCAGCGGCTCGCGCAGGTCGAGCACGCCGGTGAGGTCGGCGAGCACCCGCGCGGTCAGCGCGTCGTCGTCGAGCTGCAGGTCGCGCTCATCGCCGTGGCGGCCCACCGAGGCGCGGACGACGACGTGCTCGGCGTCGCGGTCGTCGAGCCACGGCCACTTCGCCGACGACGCCGTGACGGCCTTGACGACGCGGCCCTCGACCGGTGGCACCAGCACCCCGGAGCCCGCGGGGAGCAGGTCGGCCGCGGCGCGCGGCAGCACCGCGGTGACCAGCGCCAGGCTGGCCAGCTCGACCCCGGCGAGCGTCGAGGCCGCGACGGGTGCGACGTCGCGCAGCAGCCGGGCAGCCGCCGGTGGCGGCACCGCGACGACCACGGCGTCGGCGTCCAGCACCTCGGGTGCGGTCGTCGGGCCGACGACCAGCCGCCAGCCGAACGGCGTCCGGCGCAGCTCGCGAACCGTTGCACCGGTGCGCACGTCACCGCCCGCCGCGCGCACGGCGTCGGCGACCGCGAGCGGCAGGCGTCCGACACCGCCGCGCACCCCGGCGAAGACCGGCCCCGCCGTCGCCGTGCCGGCCCTGGTCGCGGCGGCCGCCCGCTCGACCACCGACCCGCCGCTGACGGCGGCCTCCCACAGCGCGGGGACCGTCGCCCGCAGCGACAGCCGCTCCGCGTGCCCGGCGTACACCCCACCCAGCAGCGGCTCGACCAGCCGGGCCACGACGTCGTCGCCCACCCGCCCGCGGACGAAGGTCGCCACGTCGGTGTCGTCGGTCAACCGTTCGTGGGGCGTGCGCGGCTCGGCGGCGACGGCGTCGACGGCGCGCCGGGGCAGCAGCCCGTCGAGGCCCTCGGTGCGCGACGGCACGCCCATCACCGTGCCGGTCGGGAGCGGGTGCAGGCGGCCCCCGGAGCGCACCAGCGCACCGGCCGAGCGCGGGGTCACCAGGTCGTCCCCCAGGCCCACCGCCCGGGCCAGGTCGACCGCCTCCGGGCGCCGGGCCAGCAGCGACTCGGCACCCAGGTCGACGGTCAGACCGCCCACCTCGCCCAGCGCGAGCTTGCCCCCGACCCGGCCGGCGGCGTCGAGCACCACGACGTCCAGGCCGGGTCGCTCGGCCAGCAGCCGCTGCGCCGCAGCCAGCCCGCCGATGCCCGCGCCCACCACCACGACCCGTGCCACCGGCCCACCCTCGCAGACCGTGATGCGATCGAGACGTCCCGGGTGGAACGACCGCCGGACACCGCGTCGTCCCAGGCCCGACGATGCCTGGACCGAGAAGGGGTGAGGACCGTGCGTGGACGTCGGGTCGTGACGGTGGTGGGGGCGGTGCTGCTGGCGGGCAGCGTGCTGGGCGGGTGCGGCGGCGGCGGG
Organism: Angustibacter aerolatus; assembly: GCF_054776675.1. Classification (NCBI taxonomy): domain Bacteria; kingdom Bacillati; phylum Actinomycetota; class Actinomycetes; order Kineosporiales; family Kineosporiaceae; genus Angustibacter; species Angustibacter aerolatus. The sequence goes on along the minus strand of NZ_BAAHBM010000008.1, from coordinate 46,147 downwards.
GACGACTCCGGCGGCGCGTCGTCCGGGTCGGCCGGGTCGGCCGAGGTGCAGGACGGCGCGGCGCGCGCCCAGGGCGACGCCCCGGCCGCGCCGTCCGACGAGAAGGGCTCCTCGGGCGGTCAGCAGGCGGCGCCGCTGGTGACCGAGCGCAGGATCGTGCGCACCGCGGCGATGACCGTCGAGGCCGCCGACGTCGAGGCGGCGGGGGTGAAGGTGCGCTCGATCGTCACCGCCGCCAAGGGGTTCGTGCAGGACGAGCAGACCACCGCCGGCGGCGCCGGGTCGGACGCCAGCTCGGTGCTGACCCTGCGCGTGCCGACCGCCGGGCTGGACGGCGTGATGAGCCGGGTCGCCGGCGTCGGGCGGCTCGTCGACCGGTCGCAGTCGAGCGAGGACGTCACCGCGAAGGTCGTCGACACCGAGAGCCGCCTCGCGTCGCAGCGCGCCAGCGTGCAGCGGGTGCGGGCGCTGCTGGCGAAGGCCACCACCGTCGGCCAGGTCGTGCAGGTCGAGGGCGAGCTGTCGAAGCGCCAGGCCGACCTCGAGTCGCTCGAGGCCCAGCTCAAGGTGCTCTCCGACTCGGCGGCGCTGTCGACGTTCACCGTGAGCCTGCAGCCGAAGGGCGTCGCCGCCGTGCAGCCGAAGCAGCACAACGGGTTCGTCGACGGCCTGCTCGGCGGCTGGCACGCCCTCGGCGCCAGCGCGAAGGTGCTCGTCACGGTCGTCGGCGCGCTGCTGCCGTTCGCGATCCTGTTCGCGCTCGTGCTCGTCCCGCTGGTGGTCGTGCTGCGCCGCCGCGCAGCCCGGCGCCCGGCGCCCGTGCCGACGCAGGGCCTGCCCGCGGCCCCACCCGTCTAGCTCGCCGGCGGCGTCCAGGCGTGCACGACGTCGACGACCCGTTGCAGGGCAGCGGGGTCGGTGCCGGGCGGGACGCCGTGGCCGAGGTTGAAGACGTGACCGGGGGTGCGGCTGCCGGCCTCGAGGGTGCGGAGGACGTGCCGCTCGAGCACCTCGGGCGGCACCGAGAGCAGGGCCGGGTCGAGGTTGCCCTGCACGGCGCGGTCGGGGCCGATGCGGCGGCTGGCCTCGTCGAGCGGTACGCGGAAGTCGACGCCCACGACGTCGGCGCCGGCCTCGCCCATCGCGGCCAGCAGCTCGCCGGTGCCGACCCCGAAGTGGATGCGCGGCACGTCGAGGTCGGCGACGGCGGCGAGCGCCGCGGCCGAGTGCGGCTGCACGTGCGTGAGGTAGTCGGCCAGCGGCAGCGAGCCGACCCACGAGTCGAACAGCTGCACCGCGCTCGCCCCGGCCTGCGCCTGCACCCGCAGGAACGCGCCGGTGATCGCCGCCAGCCGCGACAGCAGGGCGTGCCACAGCTGCGGGTCGCCGTGCATCAGCGCCTTGGTGCGCTCGTGCCCCTTCGACGGACCGCCCTCGACGAGGTACGACGCGAGGGTGAACGGCGCGCCGGCGAACCCGATGAGGGGCGTGTCGCCGAGCTCGGCGACCAGCAGGCGCACCGCCTCGTCGACGTACGGGACGTCGTCGACGGTCAGGTCGGGCAGCCGGTCGAGGTCGGCGGCCGACGCGAACGGCTGCGCGACGACGGGGCCGACCCCGGGCACGATGTCGAGGTCGACGCCGATCGCCTTCAGCGGCACCACGATGTCGCTGTAGAAGATGGCGGCGTCGACGCCGTAGCGGCGCACCGGCTGCAGGGTGATCTCGGTGACGAGGTCGGGACGGCGGCACGAGTCGAGCATCGAGATGCCCTCGCGCACGCGGCGGTACTCGGGCAGCGAGCGCCCGGCCTGCCGCATGAACCACACCGGCACCCGGTCGGTCGGCTGGCGGCGGCAGGCGCGCAGCAGCGGGGCGTCGCTCGGGGGCTGGGTCACCCGGCGATGGTCCCACGGGTGGCGCGCACCGGCCCGTGCGCCCGGCGCGCCGTCCGCCGCGGGCGCGAGACCCGGACGTACGCTGCCCGCATGGCCGCCGGCACCGTGCCCGACGACGCGCCGCTGGAGTTCCAGCAGGCGCTCGCCGCGATGCGCGCGGCCCGGCTGCGGCCCGAGGTGCGGCTCGGCGAGGCGCCCGCGCCGCAGCGGATCGCGCCGTACGCCGTCGCGCTGACCGCCGAGGTCGTCGAGCGGCGCTCGACCGGCCCCGAGAGCGACCCCGACGAGCTGGCGAGCGGCCGCTTCGTGCTGCTGCACGACCCGTCGGCGCCGTCCCCGTGGGGCGGCACGTTCCGCGCCGTGACGTTCGTGCGGGCCGCGCTCGAGCCGGAGATGGGCGTCGACCCGGTGCTCGGCGAGGTCGGCTGGGCGTGGCTGGTCGACGCGCTGCACGAGCGCGGTGCGACCTACTCGCACGAGGGCGGCACGGTGACCCGGGTGGTGTCGCAGTCGTTCGCGGCGCTCGCCGACCGGCCGGCGTCCGCCGAGGTCGAGGTGCGTGCGTCGTGGACGCCGGAGACCGCCGACCTCACCGCGCACCTGCTGGCCTGGACCGACCTGCTGTGCACGGTCGCCGGGCTGCCCCCGGTGCCGGACGGCGTCACCGCGCTGCCCGCCCGCCGGCTCTGAACCGCTGACCCGTCGACCGCAGGTCGGTCACAGCGCGTCGACAGGTGATGGGTCAAGGACCCGACAGGGGGTGCCGATAGACCCCCAGACGGACGACGTCGCGCGCTACAGCGAGCGACCGGGGTGCCGTTCACGAGCCTGGAGGTGCCGGTGGCTGCTGTCACCGAACGGGTGGGGCTCCCGCCGCTGCCCCGCACCGGACGCTTCACGGCGCTGGTCGTCATCGGACCGCAGGGTCAGCGCGAGTCGGTCAGCCGCACCCTGCGCGCGCTCGGCGTGCGCGAGGTCGTGCAGGCGGCGTCCGTCGAGGAGGCCCGCCGGCGCGCCGCGCTGCTGGGCGGCCCGGCCATGTGCGTCGCCGACGTCTCGCTGCCCGACGGCTCGGGGCTGACGCTGCTGCGCGAGCTGCGCGCCGTCGGCTGGCTGCGCGGGCTCGCCCTGTCGCACGCCGAGGACCCTTACACCGTGCGCGCGGCCCTGTCGGCCGGCGTCCGCTGCTTCCTCGTGTCGGGTCGCCCCGCCGCGGTCGTGCCCGTGCCGGGTGCGGGCGGGCTCGCCGAGCAGCTGTCGACCCGCGAGGTCGAGGTGCTGCAGCACGTCGCGAACGGCCGCTCCAACAAGGAGATCGGCGCCGCGCTCGGCCTGTCGGCCCTCACCGTCAAGAGCCACCTGGCCCGCATCGCCCGCAAGGTCGGCACCGGCGACCGCGCCGAGATGGTCATGCTCGCCCTGCGCGCCGGGGTCATCAGCTGACGCCCGGCGACGTGCTCGCCGCGCGGCAAGCACCGGTGCGCACCGGCGTGTCGGTGCGACCGCGTAGCATCTGCGCGTGACCCAGGCCGTCCCCATCCCGCTGCTCGAACCGCGGGACGGCGTCCCGGACGTCGTCACCGACGAGCGCGCGCTGCTCGAGGCGGCCGCCGCGCTGGCCGCCGGCACCGGCCCGGTCGCGGTCGACGCCGAGCGCGCGTCGGGCTACCGGTACGGGCAGGCCGCCTACCTGGTGCAGCTGCGCCGCGAGGGCTCGGGCACCTGGTTGATCGACCCCGCCGCGCTGCCCGACCTCTCCCCCGTGCACGACGCGCTCGCCGACGTCGAGTGGGTGCTGCACGCCGCGACGCAGGACCTGCCGTGCCTGGCCGAGGTCGGCATGCGGCCCAGCCGGCTGTTCGACACCGAGCTCGGCGCCCGCCTGGCCGGGCTGCCCCGCGTCGGCCTCGGCGCCGTCGTCGAGCAGCTGCTCGGGCTGACGCTGGCCAAGGAGCACTCCGCCGTCGACTGGTCGACCCGCCCGCTGCCCGACCCGTGGCTGCGCTACGCGGCGCTCGACGTCGAGGTGCTGGTGCAGCTGCGCGACGAGGTCGCCCGGCTGCTCGAGGAGCAGGGCAAGCTCGGCTGGGCCGAGCAGGAGTTCGCGGCCCTGGTCGCCGCCGGGCCGCCGGCCCCGCGCGTCGACCCGTGGCGCCGCACCAGCGGGCTGCACAAGCTGCGCTCGCGTCGTCAGCTCGCGATCGCCCGCGCGCTCTGGCAGGCCCGTGACGCGCTGGCCCGCAAGCGCGACGTCTCCCCCGGCCGGGTGCTGCCGGACGCCGCGCTCGTCGAGGCCGCCGCCGGCGCACCGCGCACCGTCGAGGAGCTGACCGCGCTCGCCGGGTTCCGCGGGCCGGCCGCCCGCCGGCACGCCAACGTCTGGCTCGACGCCGTGGCCCGCGGGCAGAAGGTGTCCGAGCGCGAGCTGCCCCCGCACACCCTGCCCTCCGACGCGCCGCCGCCCCCGCGCGCCTGGGCCGACCGCGACCCCGACGCCGCCGCCCGCCTCACCTACGCCCGCACCGAGCTCGCCGACCTGTCGGAGCGGCTCACCGTGCCGGTCGAGAACCTCATGACGCCCGACACGGTGCGCCGCGTGCTCTGGCAGCCGCCGGCGCCCGACGCGATCGCCGACCGCCTGGCCGAGCTGGGCAGCCGCCCGTGGCAGGTCGACCTGGTCGAGCCCGTGCTGCGGGCCGCCCTCGACGAGACCGCCGAGACGCGCGCCGCCCGCGAGGCCGAGGCCGCCGAGGCCGCCGAGGCCGCCGAGGCCGCCGAGGCCGCCGAGGCCGCCGAGGCGGCTGCCGACGACGAGCCGAGCTCGCCGACTCCCCCGGCCTGACGGCTCAGTCGTCCAGCACCTGTCGCCGCGAGCGCTCGCGCGCCGACGCCCAGGCGGCGTGGTCGAACCCGCCGCCCGGCAGCAGGCAGTCGGCCGCGTCGTACGCCATCCGCATCGCGGTGTGGCTGGTGTCGTGCACGAACAGCCCGAGCCGTCCGAGCACCGTGACGTGCGCGAGCCGGTCGGCCCACGCCGACAGACCGGCCAGCCGCTGCTGGTACCCGACCGTGTAGACCGGGTACACCCGCGGCAGCCGTCGCACCTCGACGCCGCCCTCGGCGGGCAGGTCGATCGGCGGCAGGCCCACCCGGGCGAGCGACTGCTGCACCAGGCGGGCCAGGTCGTCGGGGGCCGCCGACCACGTCGCATCGCCCACCGCGCAGGGGATCTCGGCGCACAGCACGCTGCGGTCGGTGGGGTCGTCGGGGCTGTCGCGGTAGTTCGCCGGCTCGCTGATGCGCGTCATCGGCGTCTCGGGGCCGGGCAGGTAGTGCGCGTCGTGCCCGGTCCAGCGGCCGCCGCGGTGCACCAGGTACACCAGCACCATCGCGCGGAACACCAGCCCGGCGGCGTCCCCCGCGGCCTGGGCGGACGGCGCGGGGCGGGCGACGCGACCGAGCGCGGTGAGCGGCAGCGTCGAGAAGGCGTGCCGCGCCAGCAGCCGGCCGCCGTCCCACTCGACGAGCACGCCGTCGTGCCGGGCCCGCACCGCGTGCAGGCGGGCACCGGTCACGATGCGGGCGCCGTCGGCGCGGGCGGCCGTCACCAGCGCCTCGGTGATCTGCCCGAACCCGTTGCGCGGGTAGTGGTACAGCCCGCGGCCGCCTCGCCCGCCGCGGTGCCGGCCAGCCCGTGCGGCGACCTTCCACGCCGAGTCCGCGCCGATCCGGCGGCGCGCCTCCTCGGCGTCGAGCTGCTCGCCGTCGAGCCCCCAGAGCTTGCGGGCGAACGGGCCGTACACGGCGTCGTACAGCGCGGGCCCGAGGCCGGCCCGGAGCACCCCGGCGTAGGAGTCGTCGTGCCGGCGCCGGGCGACGCCGAGCACCGTGTCGGCGGCGGCCCGCGCCAGCAGGCGCCCGGGCAGCACCGACGCCAGCTCGCCGGGACGCACCGGGTAGCCGACCCAGCGCCCGGCGACGCGCACCCGGCCGTCGCGCTCGCGGGTCTGCAGGTCGGTGCCGAGCAGCCCGCGCAGGTCGGCCAGCAGCTCGGGGTCGACCGACTCGTGCACCCGGTGCGAGCCCAGGTCGACGCGCACACCGGCCACCTCGTGGCTGGAGGCCCGCCCGCCGAGCAGCTCGGTCGGCTCCAGCAGCACCACCGACCGGCCCGCCTGCGCCGCCCGCCGGGTGGCCGCCACACCCGCCGGTCCCGCCCCCAGCACCACCAGGTCGACCACCTCGGGACCCGGCTCCGCCACCTGGGCCACGGCGTCCGACATGCGCCGGATCCTACGGTCCGCCGCACCGCGGCGCGCCGCGACGGGGCCCACGACCTCCGCCCTCGACCCGCAGGTTACCGGTGAGTAGCATGGCGCCGGCGGCGTCGCCCGGGCGCTGCTCCCCCACTGCCAGGAGGACCCGTGCCCCGCACGCTCCGCGACGTCGTCTTCGTCGACGGCGTCCGCACGCCGTTCGGCAAGGCCGGCGAGAAGGGCGTCTACGCGCAGACCCGCGCCGACGACCTGGTGGTCAGCTGCATCCGCGAGCTGGTCCGCCGCAACCCGCAGCTGCCGCCCGAGCGCGTCGACGACGTCGCGATCGCCGCCACCACCCAGATCGGCGACCAGGGCCTGACCATCGGCCGGCTCGCCGCGCTGCTGTCGGGCCTGCCGAAGACGGTGCCGGGCTTCGCGATCGACCGCATGTGCGCGGGCGCGATGACGGCGGTCACCACCACGGCGTCCGGCATCGCCTTCGGCGCGTACGACGTGGTGATCGCGGGCGGCGTCGAGCACATGGGGCACCACCCGATGGGCGAGGGCGTCGACCCCAACCCGCGCATCGTCGCCGAGCGGCTCGTCGACCCCAGCGCGCTCGTCATGGGCTCGACCGCCGAGAACCTGCACGACCGCTACCCCGAGATCACCAAGGAGCGCTCCGACGCGTTCGCCGCCGGCAGCCAGCGCAAGCTCGCCGAAGCGTATGCGGCACACCGGATCCAGCCCGACCTCGTGCCGGTGGCGACCCGGCACGACGAGCTCGGCTGGGGCCTGGCCACCGTCGACGAGCCGCCCCGCCCGGGCACCACCGTCGAGCACCTCGCCACCCTCAAGACGCCGTTCCGCCCACACGGCAAGGTGACCGCCGGCAACAGCGCCGGGCTGAACGACGGCGCCACCGCCTGCCTGCTCACCTCGGCCGACGCCGCCGAGGAGCTCGGTCTGACGGCGAAGATGCGACTCGTGGGCTACTCGTTCGCCGGCGTCGAGCCCGAGGTCATGGGCTACGGCCCGGTGCCGGCCACCGAGAAGGTGCTGCGGCAGACCGGGCTGCGCATCGACGACATCGGGCTGTTCGAGCTGAACGAGGCCTTCGCCGTGCAGGTGCTCGCGTTCCTCGACCACTTCGGCATCGCCGACGACGACCCGCGCGTGAACCAGTACGGCGGCGCGATCGCCACCGGCCACCCGCTCGCGTCGTCCGGCGTCCGCCTCATGACGCAGCTGGCCCGGCAGTTCGCCGAGCACCCCGAGGTGCGCTACGGCCTGACGGCGATGTGCATCGGCATCGGCATGGGCGGCGCCGTGGTCTGGGAGAACCCGCAGCACGCCGACTACGGCACGGAGGTGGCCGCATGAGCACCGACACCGGCACCCTCACCGGCCTCACCGACCGGGTCCGCGAGCTCGCCGCCGCGTCTCCCGACGAGCGCGTCACCAGCTGGCACGTGCGCGACGTCGCGCTGCCCGGCGGCCCCGGCACCATGGCGCTGATCACCATGGACAACGGCTTCGACCACACGAAGCCCACGACGTTCGGGCCCTCGGGTCTGCTCGGGCTGCAGCGGGCGCTCGACGGCGTGCAGGCGCGCGCCGAGGCGGGCGAGATCGTCGCGGTCGGGCTCACCGGCAAGCCGTTCGTGTTCGCCGTGGGCGCCGACCTGAAGGACGTCGGCGGCCTGGGCTCGCGCGACCAGGCGCTGACCATCGCGCGCTTCGGGCACGAGCAGCTGCGCCGGTTCGCCGAGCTGCCGGCGCCGTCGTTCGCCTTCGTCAACGGTGCGGCGATGGGCGGTGGCGTCGAGATCGCGCTGCACTGCACCTACCGCACCATCAGCTCCGGCGTGCCGGCGGTCGCGCTGCCCGAGGTGTTCCTCGGGCTGGTGCCCGGCTGGGGCGGCACCCACCTGCTGCCGAACCTCGTCGGGGTCGAGCGGGCCGCGCAGCTCGTGCTGCAGAACCCGCTGAACCAGAACCGGATGATCAACGGGGTGCAGGCGTCGCGGCTCGGCCTGGCCGACGCGCTGTTCGAGCCGGCCGACTTCCTCGCGCGGTCGCTGGCCTGGGCCGGTGCCGTGCTGCGCGGCGAGCAGGTCGTCGAGCGCACCGACGTCGACCGCGACGAGCAGGCGTGGGAGACCGCGCTCACCGCCGTCCGCCGCGAGGCCGACCAGCGCACCGGGCGGGCCGCGCTCGCGCCGTACCGGGCGATCGAGCTGCTGCGGGCTGCCCGCACCGACGACCGCGACACCGGCTTCGCCCGCGAGGACGACGCGCTCGCCGACCTGATCGTCAGCGACGAGTTCCGCGCCGGCGTCTACGCGTTCGACCTCGTGCAGCGTCGCGCCAAGCGCCCCGCGGGCGCACCCGACCGCGACCTCGCGCGCCGGGTCACGGCGGTGGGCGTCGTCGGCGCCGGTCTGATGGCCAGCCAGCTCGCGCTGCTGCTGGTGCGCCGGCTCGAGGTGCCCGTGCTGATCACCGACCTCGACCAGACCCGTGTCGACCAGGGCGTCGGCTGGGTGCACGCCGAGCTGCAGCAGCTCGTCGAGAAGCGGCGGCTGAGCGCCGACAGGGCCGCCCGGTACCGGTCGCTGGTCACCGGCTCGACGTCGAAGGACGGGTTCGCCGACGCCGACCTCGTGGTCGAGGCGGTGTTCGAGGAGCTGTCGGTCAAGCAGCAGGTGCTGGCGGAGGTCGAGGCCGTCGTGTCGCCGGAGTGCGTGCTCGCCACCAACACCTCGTCGCTGTCGATCACCGCGATGGCGTCGGGGCTGCAGCACCCCGAGCGGGTCATCGGGATCCACTTCTTCAACCCGGTGGCGGTGATGCCGCTCGTCGAGATCGTGCGCGGCGAGCAGACCGACGACGCCACGCTCGCCACGGCGTACGCGACCGGCAAGGCACTGCGCAAGACCTGCGTCGGCGTGCAGGACTCGCCGTCGTTCGTCGTGAACCGGCTGCTCGGCCGGTTCATGGGCGAGGTCGGCCGCGTCGTCGACGAGGGCACGCCCCTGCAGGTGGTCGACGGCGCCTTCGCCGGCCTCGCACCGATGCCGCCGTTCGTGCTGCTCGGTCTGGTGGGACCGGCGATCGCGCTGCACAACAGCGAGACGCTCGCCGCCGCCTTCCCCGACCGGTTCCACGTGTCGCCGCTGCTGCGCCGGGTCGTCGAGGCCGGCAAGCGCGGCTTCTACCTGCAGGACGGCGGCCGCCCGCGCCTCGACCCCGACGTCGAGGCGATGCTCGAGCAGCCGGCCGAGCCGGTGGTGCTCGAGCCGGAACAGGTGCGCGAGCGGGTGCTGTCGGCCCTCGCCGAGGAGGCGCGGCTGATGCTCGACGAGGGGGTCGTCGTGGCGGCCGCGGACCTCGACCTGGCGATGATCACCGGGGCCGGCTTCGCGTTCTGGAACGGCGGCCTCACGCCGCTGCTCGACCGCACCGGTGCCGCCGAAGCCGCCACCGGGCGACGCTTCCACCCGCGTGGGGTCGCTGACGTCGCCGACGTCGCCGACGTCGGGGCGTAGCGCCCGTCGTCCACAAGGGCCTGCGAGCGGGTGGCCCGGCGCAGTAGCGTCGGGTCACCCGATCGGAGGAACCCGTGCGCCGACGCCTCGCCCGCACCGCCCTGCTCGCCGCCGCCTGCCTGCTCGCGGGGCTCGTGACGCCCGCGTCGGCCGGCGCGGCGTCCGTGGTCACCGAGACGGTCGACGTGCCCCGGCACTCCGACGTCGTGACGGCCCTGCAGCGCGCCGCCGACTCCTACCGGGGCACCGCGTCGCAGTCGCCCACCAAGCCGGCCGGCTGGTCGTGGGGCACGTACTTCGACGGCGTGCACGAGCTGTACCGCACCTCCGGCGACCAGCGGTACCTCGACGACCTCGTCGCCTGGGGCACGGCCACCGGCTGGCAGCCCGGCACGAACGAGACGAACCCCGACACGGTGAAGGCCGGGCAGACCTACTACGACGTCTCGCGGGTGAGCAGCGCAGCGAACCTGGCGCCGATGGACGCGCGGATGCAGGCCGACCTCACCGGCCTCCCGCAGACGCAGTACTGGTGGTCCGACGCGCTCTTCATGGGGCTGCCGGACTGGACGCGCTGGGCGACGCGGCGCGGCGACACCGCCTACCTCGACAAGATGGACCAGCTGTTCACCTGGTCGCGCGACGTCGGGCTCAATCCCGCGCTGACCACGTGCAGGACCAAGACGGGCGGGCTCTACGACGACGCCGAGGCGCTCTGGTACCGCGACTGCCGCTTCATCGGGGCACCGGACGCCAACGGCAAGAAGGTGTTCTGGTCGCGCGGCAACGGCTGGGCGATCGCCGCGATGGCCGACGTGCTGCAGACCCTGCCCCCGGGTGACGCCCGCGGCGCGAAGTACCGCGACGTGCTGGTCGCCATGGCCGGACGGCTGCGCACCCTGCAGGGCGCCGACGGCATGTGGCGGCGCAGCCTGCTCGACACCCCGCTCTACCCGCAGCCCGAGACGTCGGGCACCGCGCTCATCACCTACGCGCTCGGCTACGGCGTCGAGGCCGGCCTGCTCGACCGCGCGACGTACGTGCCGGTGATCGCCCGCGCCTGGAAGGGCCTGTCGACGATCGCCGAGCAGCCGTCCGGGTTCGTCACCGGCTGCCAGCTCGAGGGCGACCGGCCCGACGGCACGCTGTACACGGCGACCGCCCCGCGCACGCCCGCCACCGCGACCTCCCCGGGCACCGTGACGGCCGACTCGCCGCCGTTCTGCGTCGGCTCGTTCCTGCTCGCGGGCAGCGCCGTGGCGCGGCTCGCGAGCGCCGAGTCGACCGGCCGGCCGGTCACCGCGAGCGCCCAGCAGACCGGCGCCGAGGCCTCCCGTGCGGTCGACGGCGACGTCACGACCCGGTGGACGGCGAGCGGCTTCCCGCAGACGCTGACCGTCGACCTGGGTGCCGGCCACCGGGCCAGCAACGTCACGCTCGTGCCGACGGCCGACCGCGCCTACCGGTACCGCGTCGAGACGTCCGTCGACGGCGTCCAGTGGACCCTCGCGCTCGACCGCAGCACGAACACCGCCACCGGGTCGCGCTCGGACGCCTTCCCCGCGGGCACGGTCGGGCTGCGCTACGCGCGGCTCACGGTGCTGGGGGCCACCGGGACGACGTCGACGAGCATCCAGGAGTTCTCGGTACACGACCGCTACCGGCCGCGCACGAACCTCGCGCACCGCGCACCGGTGGCCGGCACCACGACGGCCGCCGGGTCGGCGGCCGCGAACGCGGTCGACGGCGTGACGTCGACCGCCTGGGCGTCGGCGGCGAAGCCGACCGCGACCGGCCCGCAGCGGCTGCGCGTCGACCTCGGTGCACCGCGCGCGTTCGACACGGTGAGCGTCTGGTCGCGCGCCGGCTCGGGACCGGCCGCGGTGCAGGTGCAGTCCTCCCCCGACAGCACCACCTGGACGACGCTCGCCGCCACCACGCTGCCGAACACCGAGGGACCGCACGTCGTGCTGCTGCCCCCGACGACCGCCCGCTGGGTGCGGGTCGTCGCGACGTCCGGCTACGGCACCGCCGGCATCGGCGTCGCCGAGCTCGAGGTGCTGCCCGCCGGGTGAGCTAACCGAAGAGCGCGTCGTCGAGTGCTCGCCCGGCATCCTCCTGGAAGCGCTGCGGCGTGACGCCGAGCACGTCGCGCAGCACGCGCGACTGCACGGCGGGCTCGTCCAGCGCGTCGACGCTCTTCGACAGCTCGGCGTGCAGTCGCAGCAGCGTCGCCTCGCCCCAGCGCTCCCGCACGTACGTGCAGGCGATCAGCGCGTCGGAGTAGTGGCCCACCACGGTGCCCTGGTCGCCGGTGTAGAAGCTCACCGACGCCGGCAGGTGCAGCGCGAAGTCCCCCTCCCCGATCGACTCGTACAGCTCGGGGTCGGGGACGTCCTCGTCCTCCAGCAGCGTCTGCACCGACGAGGGCCGCAGCGCCGTGTACTCCGCGATCCCCTCGACCATCCAGGTCGGTGTGCCCGGCAGCTGCTGTCGCTGCGTCGCGACGTGGGTGATCTCGTGCCGCAGGGTCGACGGGTCGACGTCGGCGCCCGCGGCGTCGACGGCGATCCGCGACCCCACCTCGGCCGGCGCCAGCGTCGGGGTGTCGAACCAGGTGAAGCCGTCGAGCACCGGGTAGGCGATGGCCAGCGGCTGCGCGCCGCCGAGGTCGGTGCCGCGCAGCATCCGCTCCATGGTCTGCGAGTCGTGCGCGGCGTAGACGACGACCCGGCCGGGCCAGGTCGAGGGCCCGGCGGGCCAGACCCGCTCGACGGCCTCCACGGCCTGGTCGGCGCGGCGGGCGAGTGCCGGCAGCGCCTCGTCGTCGCCGGCGTCGCCCACGACCAGCGAGTGCCGCCCGGTGGCGACCTGCACCTCGCCGAGGTCCCAGGGCGCCGAGTGCCCGCCCGGGGGCAGGAAGGCGTCCGCGTCGGTGTCGCTGAGCAGCCGCCACCCGCCGTCGACCCGGGCGATCGTCAGCGCGACGGCCTCCGCGACGTCGCCCTCGTCGTAGCCACGCAGCCGGTGGGTCGCGACGACCGCCGCCACCGTCGCCGTCGGCCCCCACCTGCGGGTGGTGCCGGGCACCGTGTACGACCGGCCGGGCAGCGCCCGGTACGCGAACGTCTGGAACGGCAGGCGGTCGAGCCCGCGGAACTGCGCTCGCTGGCGCTCGACGAACGACGCGTCGTCCGTGCCGACCACCGACATCCAGGCCGCCTCGTCGTGCGTCAGCACCGCCCGGGCCCGCACGTCGAGCAGCCGCTGCACCGCGGCGTCGCGCGCGCCGGGCGGCAGGCCGCTGCCGTCGTCGCCCGCGCCCGCCACCTCGACGACCGTGTTCACCAGCAGCAGCGCCACCAGCGCGCCCGCGACCGCGAGCACCCGGGTGCGCAGCCGCCAGCGCCACGGGCGCAGCTCGACGCGACCCCGAGCGGCAGGCTCGTCGTCGTCCGCGGCCTCGGGCGCCCGGGCGGCAGGCAGCGGGCCGGGCGCGAGCGCCGGGTCGTCCGAGTCGGCCGCAGGACGCGCCGGACCTGCCGGTCGCTCAGGGTCGGTCGCGTCGGCCGGCCGGTCGAGGAGGCTCACGGAGGGCAGCATCGGCGGGTCGGCGGCCGGGGTGGAGGCGTTCGGCGAGGCCGTGACGCGATCGTCATCGTCGAGTCACCGACGGCTGCGCTGCGCGACGACCCTCCACCGATCGCATGGACCTCGGGACGTCAGGTGCCGCAGAGCCGCCTGGCGCGTCGCCGCCGCTCTCAGGGCGGGCTAGGTTGCAGCACATGGCAGGCAGGCACCGCTCAGGCGACACGGCGCTGCGCCGCGGCGTCCTCGCGGTCAGCGTCCTCGACGACGTCCCGCTCGAGCCCGACGCGGCCGGCGTCCGGGTCGGTGCGTCGTGGGACGACGCACGCTCGACGTGGACCCCCGTGCCGTGGTCGTGCCTGCACGACGCGCTGATCGGCGCCGACCCCGAGGAGCCGACCGGCCGCCTGCGGCTGCGCGACTGGCTGCGTGCGGTGGCCCTGCTGGGCCGTGACCGCGAGCGGGTGCGCGAGCTGGCGGTGCCGCTCGCCCTCCCGGCGGGGCACGCGCTGCACCCGGGCCGCGACTGGGTGCGCGAGCAGCTGCTCGGTGGCGCGCTCGACCTCGGCATCGGCCTGCGGCCCGACCCCTTCTCGGCGGCCGTGCACCTGTCCCCCGCCGAGCGGCTGGCCGGCACCCAGACCGCGGTGCCGCTGCCCACGACCGCGCTCGCCTGGGCGGGCGTCGACGCCGCTCCGTGGTGGCCGTTCCTGCGGCAGCGCGTCGAGGCGATGGGCCGCGTCACCCGCGACCGCCTGGTGCGCGACGACGGCCGGGTCGTCTCGCCGGTCGGTGGCTGCGACGCGCTGACCCTGCTCGCCTCCCCCTCCCTGCGCGCGCACCTCGCGGGCTCGGACGGCACCGGCATGCGGGCCGTCGCCGCCCCGATGCGCACCCGCGCGTGGTTCGACCTCAGCCGCATCGACCCCGCCTACGTGGGCGCCGCGGCCACCGCGACCGAGCCCGAGCAGCGCGGCATCGGCCGTCCGCTGCTCGTGACGGTCGACGAGGTCGGCCTGGCCCCCCGCCGCGAGCGCGTCGTCGACCTGGTCCGCGCCGCGCTGGCCGACCCTGCCGCCCCCATCGACCTCACCGCCACCGAGCGCGACGTCCGCTGGCGCTAGCCGCACTCGCCTGCCGCCCCGCCGCCCCGCCCCGCCGCCCCGCCGCCCCGCCGCCCTGCCGCCCCGCCGAGGGCGACGGCTGCCGGCGCTCACCCGCTCGACCGACGCCGTCTCACGGGGCGCGCATCGGGGCGACCAGCACCGCTCCGGCGAAGGCCGTTGCCACGATCGTGCGGCGGCGGCCACTCCCCGAGGCTGCGGCACCCTTCGTACGGCGTGCAGGCCCCTCGAACGGCGCGTCAGCCGACTTCACGTGGCTCGCACGCACCCGTCGCGGGTCGAGCGGGGGTCAGCTGCGCCGGTCGTCGCCGACGGGGGCGTCCTCGAGGGCGGGCTGGCGCCGGGCGAGCTCCTCGACGACTCGGCGGGTGACGCCCTGGGCGTCGAGCTCGAGCGAGGCGAGCACCTCGGCGCGGGTGCCGTGGTCGAGGAAGCGCGGCGGGATGCCGAGGTCGACCAGCGGCACGGTCGACCCGGCGTCGCGCAGGGCCTGGGCGAGGCGCGACCCCACGCCACCGACGCGGCTGTTGTCCTCGAGCGTCACGACGAGCTTCGCCGACGAGGCGAGGCCGACGAGGGCGGGGGCGACGGGCAGCACCCAGCGGGGGTCGACGACGGTCGCGGTCATGCCGTGGGCGACGAGCAGCCGGGCGGCCTCCAGCGCCGTGCCGGCCATGGCGCCGACCGCGACGAGCAGCACGTCGGCGTCGTCCGGCTCGTGCAGGACGTCGACACCGCCGACGGTGCGCACCGGGGGCAGGTCGTCGGGCACCGCGCCGCTCGGGAACCGGACGACGGTGGGCGCGTCGTCGACGGCGAGGGCCTCGCGCAGCTCGGCGCGCAGGGTGGTGGCGTCGCGCGGGGCGGCGATCCGCAGGCCGGGCACGACCTGCAGCACCGACATGTCCCACATGCCGTTGTGGCTGGCGCCGTCGGTGCCCGTCACCCCGGCGCGGTCGAGCACGAACGTGACGCCGGCACGGTGCAGCGCGCAGTCCATGAGCACCTGGTCGAAGGCGCGGTTGAGGAAGGTCGCGTAGACGGCGACCACGGGGTGGAGCCCGCCGAAGGCCAGGCCGGCCGCGCTCGTGGCCGCGTGCTGCTCGGCGATGCCGACGTCGAACACCCGCTCGGGGTAGGCCGCTGCGAACCGGTCGAGGCCCACCGGGATCATCATCGCCGCGGTGGTGGCCACGACGTCCGGCCGCTCGTGGGCGACGCGCACCATCTCGTCGGAGAACACGCTGGTCCAGCTCTGCCGCCCGGACGGCGACGGTGCGCCGGTGGTGGGGTCGGTGCCGGGCCGGACGGCGTGGAAGTGGTCGGCCACGTCGCTCACGGCGGGCACGTGGCCGCGGCCCTTCTGGGTGATGACGTGCACCAGCACCGGGCCGCCGAACTCCTTGGCCCGCACCAGCGCGTGCTCGACCGCCTCGACGTCGTGCCCGTCGACCGGGCCGAGGTACTTCAGCCCGAGGTCCTCGAACATGCCCTGCGGCGCGACGATGTCCTTCAGGCCCTTCTTGACACCGTGCAACGTGTCGTAGACCGGGCCGCCGACGACGGGCGTGCGGCTCAGCGACCGCTTGCCCCACGAGAGGAAGCGCTCGTAGCCGCTGGTGGTGCGCAGCGTCGCCAGGTGGTCGGCGAGGCCGCCGGTGGTCGGGCTGTAGGAGCGCTCGTTGTCGTTCACCACGATCACCAGCGGCAGCGACTTGTCGGCGGCGATGTTGTTCAGCGCCTCCCAGGCCATGCCGCCGGTGAGCGCGCCGTCGCCGATGACCGCGACGACGTGCCGCTGCTCGGCGCGCAGCCGGTAGGCCTTGGCGACGCCCTCGCCCCACGACAGCGAGGTCGACGCGTGCGAGTTCTCGACGACGTCGTGCGGGCTCTCGGCGCGGCTGGGGTAGCCGGAGAGGCCGCCGGCCTGCCGCAGGCTGCTGAAGTCGTGGCGGCCGGTGAGCAGCTTGTGCACGTAGGACTGGTGCCCGGTGTCGAACACGAGCGTGTCGCGCGGCGAGTCGAACACGCGGTGCAGGGCGATGGTGAGCTCGACCACACCCAGGTTCGGCCCGAGGTGGCCCCCGGTGCGCGACACGGTGGTGATGAGCAGCTGGCGGATCTCGTCGGCGAGCGCCGGCAGCTGATCCGGGCGCAGCGCGCGCAGGTCGCGAGGGCCGCCGATGGTCTCGAGCACGTCTGCGAGTGTAGGTGCGGCACCTGCCGGATGCACCCTTCGAAGCGCAACAAGTTGCCGTCTGCACAGGATCTGCGCACCGCGCTACAGCCGCGGCACGTACCGCAGGCCGCGCAGCGCGTCGCCGACGAGCCGGACGCCGCGGTGCGCCGCCAGCAGCCTGGCGTGCTCGTGGTCGAGCGCGTCGAGCACGCGCTGCACGTCGCGCGCGTCGAGGTGCTCGCCCAGCTCGGCCCGCGCCGCCCCGCGGGCCGCGGCGTTGGCCTGCCCCTGCGCGAGCACGTGCCGCTCGGCCAGCCAGGCCAGCGCCACCGGCTGCGCGAGGCCGGGGTGGGCGCGGTACTCGTGCGGGCACTGGTCGAGCAGCCAGCCGACCGCCGTCCGCTCGAAGCCCTCGGTGCCGGCGGGTCGCACGTCCCGCGGCCAGCCCGGTGGCACCCGCCCGTCGCTCACCCCACCAGTCTGCCTCCCGGGTGAATCGACCGCCCTCCCGGTTGACTTCGTTCAGGACTCGTACGAAGATCGGTGACGTCAGCGTGGACGACCGCCTGGAGGCACACCGATGACCACCGTGGACCGCTCGGACGCACCCCTGGTGCTGGGCATCGACTCCTCCACCCAGTCGACGAAGGCGCTGCTGGTCGACGCCCGCGACGGCACCGTCGTCGACCAGCGCTCGGCGCGTCACCCCGAGGGCACCGAGGTCGACCCGCGCGCCTGGCTCGACGCGCTGGCCGCGACCACCTCCGAGCTGCTCCCCCGCGCCACCGCCGTCGCGGTCGGCGGCCAGCAGCACGGCCTCGTGGCCCTCGGTGCGGACGGCGAGCCGGTGCGCCCGGCGCTGCTCTGGAACGACACCCGCTCCGCCCGGCAGGCCGAGGCCCTCGTCGAGGAGCTCGGTGGCCCGAAGGCCTGCGCCGAGGCCGTCGGCTCGGTGCTCGTCGCCAGCTTCACCTCCACCAAGCTGCGCTGGGTGCGCGACCACGAGCCCGACCTCGCGCCCTTCGTGAAGCAGGTGCTGCTCCCCCACGACTACCTGA
Source organism: Angustibacter aerolatus (assembly GCF_054776675.1). Taxonomy (NCBI): domain Bacteria; kingdom Bacillati; phylum Actinomycetota; class Actinomycetes; order Kineosporiales; family Kineosporiaceae; genus Angustibacter; species Angustibacter aerolatus. The sequence continues at coordinate 28,490 of NZ_BAAHBM010000008.1, read as the reverse complement.
CCTGGCACCTCGCCGGCCGCCCCGACGAGGCCACCACCGACCGCGGCGACGCCTCCGGCACCGGGTACTTCTCGCCGGCCGAGGACCGCTGGCTGCCCGAGCTCGCCGAGAACGCCCTCGGGCACCCGGTGCGGCTGCCCCGCGTCGCCCGTCCCGACGAGGTCGTGGGCGAGGCCGTGCTGGCCGCCGACGCCCGCTCGGCCGGGTCGGCCCCGCGCATCGGCGCCGGCACCGGCGACAACATGGCCGCCGCGCTCGGCCTCGGCCTGCAGGCCGGTGACGTCGCGCTGTCGATCGGCACGTCGGGCGTCGCGTCGACCGTCGCCACCGGTCCGACCGCCGACCCCACCGGCCTGGTCACCGGCTTCGCCGACGCGACCGGCGCCTACCTGCCGCTGGCCTGCACGCTGAACGCCGCCCGGGTGCTCGACACCGCCGCCCGCATCCTCGGCGTCGACCACGAGGGCCTGGCCCGGCTCGCGATGCAGGCCGCACCCGGCGCGGGCGGGGTCGTGCTGCTCCCCTACCTCGACGGCGAGCGCACCCCCAACCGCCCGGACGCCGCCGGCACCCTGCACGGCATCACCACCTCGACCGGCCCCGCCGAGATCGCCCGCGCCGCCGTCGAGGGCCTGCTCTGCTCGCTCGCCGACGCGCTGGACCACCTCGTCGCCGCCACCGGCCAGCCGGTGCGGCGGATCGTGATGGTCGGCGGCGGCGCGCGCAACGCCGCCGTCCGCGCCCTCGCCCCGGCGGTGCTCGGGCAGTCGGTGCACGTGCCCGGCGAGGCCGAGTACGTCGCGCTCGGCGCCGCCCGGCAGGCCGCCTGGGCCGCCGCCGGCACCGCCGAGCCCCCGCACTGGGCGCTGCCCGACGTCCGCACGTTCGAGGCGGAGCCCACCCCGCACGTCCGGGAGCAGTACGCCGGGCTGCGCGACCGCACCGAGGACTGGCACCGCAGCCTCGCCTGAACCGATCGACCCGACCGACCCGCACGACATCCGTCCGGAACCGCTCTCTCACAACCACTCTGGAGCACCTGTGCAGATCCCCACCCCCAAGCCCGAGGACAAGTTCTCCTTCGGCATGTGGACCATCGGCTACAGCGGCCGCGACCCGTTCGGCGAGCCGACCCGCGCCCCCCTCGACCCGGTGCGCGGGCTCGAGAAGCTGGCCGAGCTCGGCGCGTACGGCGTGAACTTCCACGACGACGACCTGGTGCCCTTCGGCAGCGACGACGCCGAGCGCACGAAGATCCTCGACCGCTTCAAGCAGGGCCTGACCGACACCGGCCTCGTCACCACCACGGTGACCACGAACCTGTTCTCGCACCCGGTCTTCAAGGACGGCGGGTTCACCTCGAACGACCGCGCCGTGCGCCGCTTCGCGCTGCAGAAGGTCATGCGCAACCTCGACCTCGCCGCCGAGCTCGGCGCCAAGGTGTTCGTCGCCTGGGGCGGTCGCGAGGGCTCCGAGACCGGTGGCTCGAAGAACGTGCCGGCCGCGCTCGACCGCTACAAGGAGGGCTTCGACCTGCTGGGCCAGTACGTCGTCGACAACGGCTACGACCTGCGCTTCGCGATCGAGCCCAAGCCGAACGAGCCCCGCGGCGACATCCTGCTGCCGACCGTCGGCCACGCGCTGGCGTTCATCGAGACCCTCGAGCGCCCCGAGCTGTACGGCGTGAACCCGGAGATCGGTCACGAGGAGATGGCGAACCTCTCTGCCGCAGCCGGTTTCGCGCAGGCGTTGTGGCAGGGCAAGCTCTACCACATCGACCTCAACGGCCAGCACGGCCCGAAGTTCGACCAGGACCTGCGCTTCGGTGCGGGCAACGTGCGCGGCGCCTTCTGGGTGGTCGACGTGCTGCTCGCCGGCGGGTACGACGGCCCGGTGCACTTCGACTACAAGCCGGCCCGCACCGACGACGACGCCGGCGTGTGGGTGTCGGCCGCGGCCTGCATGCGCAACTACCTCATCCTGCGCGAGAAGGTGCAGGCGTTCCGCGCCGACCCCGAGGTGCAGGAGGCGCTCGAGGCCGCCCGCGTGCCCGAGCTGTCGGTGCCGACCCTGAACGAGGGCGAGACCTGGCAGCAGCTGCAGGCCGAGGCCGCGCCCGACCTGGCCACCCTCGACGCGCTCGGCGCCCGCGGCATGGCGTTCGAGCACCTCGACCAGCTCGCGCTCGAGCACCTGTACGGGGTGCGCGGCTGACCGTGCTCGACCCAGCCCAGCCGGCCCGGCTCGTCCAGGGTCCCGTCGCCACCGAGCGGCTGCGACGCCAGAACACGGCGCTGCTGCTGCGCTCGCTGCGCGACGAGGGCCCGGGCAGCCGGGCCGAGCTGGCCGGCCGCACCGGGCTGTCGAAGGCCACGGTCGGCACGATCGTGCAGTCCCTGCAGGGCGTCGGCGCGGTGACCGAGGACGTCGCCGAGCCGGCGTCCGCGGCCCGGGCCGGCGGTCGCACGGGCCGACCGGGACGCCCGGTGCGGCTCGACGGCGCCACCACGGTGGGCCTCGGGCTCGAGGTGAACGTCGACCACCTCGCGGTGACCGCGCTCGACCTGTCGGGCCGCACGGTGCTGGCCCGGCAGCGGCCGGCGAGCAGCGCGCCGTCGACCCCGCACGACCTGGCGGCGCTGGTGCGCGAGACGCACGCCGAGCTGGTCGGCGGCGGGCACCGGGTGCTCGGCGTCGCCGTCGCCGTGCCGGCCCTGGTCGACCGCGAGGCCGGCGTCGTCGTCGACGCCCCCAACCTCGGCTGGCACGACGTCGACGTCGTCGCCGCGGTGACCGGCCAGGACGACGCGCTCGGCGGCTGTCCCGTGCGGGTCGACAACGACGCGAACTGCGCGGCCCTGGCCGAGCACGTGCGCGGCGTCGCCCGCGGGGTCGGCGACGCGCTCTACCTGACCGGCACCGTCGGCATCGGCGCGGGGCTGCTCGTCGACGGCGAGGTGCGCCGCGGCCGGCACGGGTTCGCCGGCGAGGTGGGTCACGTGCCGTTCGGCCGCTCGACCCGCGAGTGCGTGTGCGGACGCCGCGGCTGCTGGGAGGCCTCGATCGGCCTGCACGCCGTGCAGGCCGCTGCCGGCGCACCGGTCACCCACGGCACCGACCCGACCACCGCCGGGGCCGCGCTGGCCGAGCTGGCGGCACGCGACGACCGGGCCCGTGACGCGGTCGCCGGCCTGGCCGGTGACCTGGCCGCCGGGCTGCTGCCGCTGGTCGGCGCGCTCGACCCGTCGATCGTGGTGCTCGGCGGCTACTTCGTGCCGCTCGGCCCGCTGCTGCTGCCGACCGTGCGCGAGGTGCTCGGACGCCGCGCCTCGACCCGCCCCGGTGGCGCCACGGCGTCCGGCGAGCCCGCCTGCCGGGTCGAGCCGAGCACGCTCGGGCTGCAGGCGGCGGCGCTCGGCGCCGCCACCGACGTGCTGGCCGAGGTCTACGCCGGAACGCTCGCCTTGGCCTGAACCGGCACCTTGGTGTCGGTCGCCACCGCGGCACGGCGGCGGGGCGCGGTGCCCAGCGCGGCGCGGGCGTCGCGGCAGGCCGTCGCCAGCACGCCCGCGGGGTCGCCGAGCACGGCCTCGAACGCCTTCTCGGCCGCGCCCACGAGCACGGCGTCGCCGCCGAGGGCCGGCACCACGACGCGCACCTGCTCGAACGGTGCGGTGAGGGCCGACGTCTCCAGCACGGCGTCGGCCTCGTCGCGCACCACCGGGTAGAGCGAGCGCAGCATGCCGCCCAGCACGACCACCTCGGGGTTCAGCACGTTCACGATGCTGGCCAGACCGAGGCCGAGGTACCGTCCGACGGTGCGCAGCCCGGCGGACGGGCGCGACACCTCGGCCAGCCGCTCGGCGAGGTCGACCTCGACGCCGCTGTCGACCTTGAGCGCCCGCGCCACCGCCGAGGAGCCGATCTCGGTCTCCCAGCAGCCGCGGCTGCCGCAGCGGCAGACCCGCCCGCGCGGGTTCACCACGAGGTGCCCCAGCTCGCCGGCGTACCCGCCGGTGCCGTGCAGCGGCTGGCCGTTCACGATGACGCCGCCGCCGACGCCGACGTCGCCGGCGAGGAAGACCAGGTCGGTGTGACCGACGGCCGCCCCGCGGGTGTGCTCGGCGAGCGCACCGAGGTCGGCGTCGTTGGCGACCAGCAGCGGCAGCGACGCCGACCCGAGGCGCTGCCGCAGCAGCGTCGCGAGCGGCACGTCGCGCCAGCCCATGTTCGGCGCGAAGCGCACCAGGCCGTCGAGCTCGCGCACCACGCCGGGCACGCCCACCGCGATGCCGAGCAGCACGCCGTCCGCCGGTGCGTCGGCCACGAGCTGGCGCAGCAGCCGCACCAGGGTCGAGGCGACCGCCGCCGGCGAGCCGGACGGCGGGGTGCGGCCCGAGGTGAGGGCCAGCACCTCGCCGCCCAGGCCGACGCGGGCGACGCGCACGGCGTCGACCCCGACCTGGGCGGCGAGCACGAAGACCGCGTCGGAGCTGAGCCCGACGTCGAGCGACGGGCGCCCCGCGCTGCTCCGCTCCCCCTCGGGAGCGGTCTCGTGCACGGCGCCGAGCTCGACGAGCTCGCCGACCAGCCCCGCGATGGTGCTGCGGTTGAGCTGCATGCGCTCGGTGAGCTCGGCCCGTGACAGCCGGCCGTCGTGGTGCAGGTGCGACAGCAGGGTGGCGAGGTTGTGCCGCCGCACCCCTGCCTGCGTCGTCCCGGCGCCCGGCCTGCCCCGGGCCATGGTCAGATGCCCGAGGCGTTCCGGCGGCGGCGCGAGATCGCGTCGACGGCGGCAGCGAGCAGCAGGACCAGGCCGGTGACCCAGAAGTTGATGTACGACGAGAGGTTCATCAGCGACAGGCCGTTGTTGATGACGGCGATGACCAGACCACCGATGATCGCGTCGCGCATCTTGCCCCGGCCGCCGAAGAGGCTGGTGCCACCGATGACGGCCGCACCGACGGCGTACAGCAGCGTGTTGCCGCCACCGGCGTCCGGCGTCACCGAGTTCAGGCGCGAGGCGTCGAGGATGCCGGCGATGGCCGCCATGCTCGAGGCGATCACGAACACCGAGATGCGGATGCCGGTGATGCGGATGCCGGCGCGGCGCGCGGCCTCGCGGTTGCCGCCGACGGCGTAGACGTGCCGGCCGTAGCGGGTGCGGCTGAACACGAACGTCCAGACCACGAGCAGCAGCCCGACGATCGGCACCGTGTAGGGGATGCCGCCGACGAAGAAGTTCGGCACGCGCGAGCGGTTGGAGTTCAGGATCGCGGCGATGCCGAGCAGGATGATCGCCACGCCGACGATGCGCATGATGACCAGCGCGAGCGGCGGGTGCTGCAGGTTCTTGGCGACCTGCTGGCGGTAGCGGTTGAACGTCAGCCCGGCGAAGAGCAGGGCGACGACGATCGCCACGATCCAGCCGGCGGTCACCGGCAGCGCGCTGTTGGCGATGCCGACGAGGGTCTCGTTGCGCACCGGCACGGTGCCGCCCTCGCCGATGAGACGCAGCGTGACGCCCTGCAGGCCGATGAAGAAGGCCAGGGTCACGACGAAGCTCGGGATGCCGAGGCGGGCCACGAGCAGGCCGATGCACAGACCGATGAGCACGCCGGTGCCGACGGCACCCAGGATGCCGATCGGCCAGGCCAGGCCCTTGTTCACCAGGATGGCCATGACGCCGGCGGCCGCGCCGCCCGCGACACCGGCCGACAGGTCGATGTCGCCGAGCAGCAGCACCGGCACGAGCGCCATGCCGAGCACGCAGATGGAACCGGCCTGCACCAGCAGGTTCGCGATGTTCGCGACCGACAGGAACACGTCGGGCTGCAGGATGAAGAAGACGATGCCGAGCACGACGAGGCCGGCGACGGCCGGCAGCGCGCCGGTGTCACCGCCCTTGACGCGGTCGAGGTAGTCGCGCCAGGCGCCGCTCAGCGTGGTGGCCTTGACGTCACCGCTGAAGTCGGTGCCGGCCAGCGAGGTGGTGGCGTTCGCGCCGCCACCGGCGACCGTCGCGGCGGAGGGCTTGTCGAGTCGGGACGGGTCGCCCGGGGAGGTGGACATCTCAGGTCTCTCTGTCTCAGGCCGACTCGGCGGCGGTGGCGGGAGCGATCCCGAGGTCGCCGGAGCGACCCGCGGTGATGAGCTCGACCACCCGGCGGTTGTCGACCTCGGACGCCGGCACGTCGGCGGCCACGCGACCGAGGTAGAGGGCGGTGATGCGGTCGGCGACCTCGAACACGTCGACCATGTTGTGCGAGATGAGCAGCACGCCGAGGCCGCGGTCGGCCAGCCGGCGCACGAGGTCGAGCACCTGGCGGGTCTGCGCGACACCGAGGGCCGCTGTGGGCTCGTCGAGCAGCACGACCTTGGAGTTCCAGAGCACCGACTTCGCGATGGCGACGGTCTGGCGCTGGCCGCCGGAGAGGCTGGCGACCTGCTGGCGCACCGACTTCACGGTGCGGACGCTCAGCGACGCGAGGGTCTCGCGGGCCTGCTCCTCCATGGCGACCTCGTCGAGGAGGATGCCGTTGTGCCGCTCGCGGCCGAGGAACATGTTCTCGACGATGTCGAGGTTGTCGCACAGCGCGAGGTCCTGGTACACGATCTCGATGCCGAGGTCGGCGGCGTCCTTCGGGCCGTGCACGAGCACCTGCTTGCCCTCGAACCGGTAGGTGCCGGTGTCGAAGGGGTAGATGCCCGCGATGGTCTTGACGAGCGTCGACTTGCCGGCGCCGTTGTCGCCCACGAGCGCGGTGACCTGACCGGGGTAGATCTTCAGGTCGACGTCGTGCAGCACGTGCACGGCGCCGAAGCTCTTGTTGATGCCCCGCAGCTCGAGCAGGGGTTCTGCCATGACGTGCTCCTCGCGCTCTCTGGTGATCCGGGTCGACTGGTCTGGCTGCGCCCGTCGGGGTGCCGCGCGACGTGCTCGTCACGCGGCCGGGGCGGACGCCCCGGGAGCCTCTCGGCTCCCAGGACGCCCGCCCGTTGGTCGACGGTCAGGACCGGATCAGGAGATGCCGGCCGTCTTGCACAGGGCGGCGTACTTGCCCGTGCAGACGTCCGCCGACGCCACGGCGCCGTCGTCGATCGGCGTCTTGACGTTGTCCTTCGTGATCGCGACCGGGTCGAGCAGCACCGACGGGACGTCGCGCTTGCCCGTCTCGTCACGGGTGGTGCCGGTGGCCTTGGCGGGCTGGCCCTTGACCAGACCGGTGGCCAGCTCGACCAGCGCGCCGACCTCGGCGGTGGCGGGCTTGTAGACGGTCATGCACTGCGAGCCGTCCAGGATGTTCTGCAGGCCCTGGGCGGTCGCGTCCTGGCCGGTGACGGGGACCTTGCCGGCCTGACCGTTCTTGCGCAGGATCGAGATCGCGGCGTTGCCGAGACCGTCGTTGGCGGCCAGCACGCCCTGGATGTTGCCCTTGTTCTTCGTGTACATGCCCTCGAAGATCGTGGCGGCCTGCTGGTTGTCCCACTTCGGCACGGCCTGCTCGGCCACCTTCTTGTAGTTCGACTTGGCGTCGAGCACCTTGTGCGCACCGGCCGCGAACAGCGTCGCGTTGTTGTCGGTGGGGGCGCCGTTCAGGAACACGATGTTCGCGTCCTTGTCGCCGAGGCAGGTCGCGAGACCCGTGCCCTGCAGCTCGCCGACCTTGGTGTTGTCGAACGAGATGTAGTAGTCGGCGCTGCCGCCGAGGGTCAGACGGTCGTAGTCGATCGTCTTGACGCCCTGCGCCTTGGCCTTGTCCTCGATCGCCTTGCCGCTGTCGCTGTCCAGGTTCACGATCGCCAGGACGGTGACGCCCTGGGTCAGCATCTGGTCGGCGATCGTCTGCATGCGCGACGCGTCACCCTCGGCGTTCTGGATGACGGCGTCGATGCCCGCCTCCTTGAAGGCCTTCTCCAGCTGGGGGCGGTCCGCGGACTCCCACCGAGCCGACGACTTCGTGTCGGGCAGGATCACGCCGACCTTGCCCTTGGCAGCGGTCGAACCGCCACCGCTGCCGCTACCGCCGCTGCTGCTGTCACTGCCACCGCAGGCGGTGAGCGCGAGCGTCACGCCCACGACACCAGCCAGCGCCACGTAGCGCTTGCGTCCCACCACAGACCGCCTCCTCGAGGCCTCGGTGCTGCGGGCGTCGTTCACCTGCCCGCAACGTCAACGAAATTGTTGTGAGCGACAACGTATGTGCCGCTCTGGCCAATCGTCCAGCAGTTCGGCACAACAAATGGTCACGGGTGGATCACGTTCACTTGTGTGGCTCAGCAAGAGCGGCCCGTTCGCGCGCGTTGCCCGGTTTGCGCAGGTCAGCCCGCCCGGGACGGGTCCCGGGCGGGCTGACGGCGGACGACGGTGCGGTGGGGCGGTGGGGCGGGTCAGGCCACCAGCGAGCGCAGCACGAACTGCAGGATGCCGCCGTTGCGGTAGTAGTCCGCCTCCCCCGGCGTGTCGATGCGCACCCGGGCGTCGAACTCGACGTCCGCGGCCCCCTCGCGACGGGCCACGACGCGCACGGTGCGCGGCACGCTGCCCTCGTTCAGCGCCTCGACGCCCAGCACGTCGAACGTCTCGGTGCCGTCGAGCCCCAGCGAGGTGGCGCTCTCGCCGTCCGGGAACTGCAGCGGCAGCACGCCCATGCCGATGAGGTTCGAGCGGTGGATGCGCTCGTAGGACTCGGTGATCACGGCCCGGACGCCGAGCAGCGCCGTGCCCTTTGCCGCCCAGTCGCGGCTCGAGCCCGACCCGTACTCCTTGCCGGCCAGGATCACCAGGGGGACCTGCGCCTCGGCGTACGCCTGCGCCGCGTCGTAGATGGACGTCTGCTCGCCGGTGAGGTGGTTGCGGGTGAAGCCGCCCTCGACGCCGTCGAGCAGCAGGTTGCGCAGCCGGATGTTGGCGAAGGTGCCGCGGATCATCACCTCGTGGTTGCCGCGGCGGCTGCCGTAGCTGTTGAAGTCGCGGCGCTCCACACCGTGCTCGGCCAGGTAGCGGCCGGCCGGGCTGTCGGCCTTGATCGACCCCGCCGGGCTGATGTGGTCGGTGGTCACCGAGTCGCCGAGCAGCGCCAGCACCCGCGCGCCGGTGATGTCGGTGACCGGCGAGGGCTCGGCCTGCATGCCGTCGAAGTACGGCGGCTTGCGCACGTACGTCGACCCGCCGTCCCACTCGAAGGTGTCGCCGGTGGGCGTCGGCAGCCCCTGCCAGCGCTCGTCGCCGGCGAAGACGTCGGCGTAGTCGCGGGTGAACATCTCGCGGTTCAGCGAGCTCGCCACCACCTGGTCGACCTCGGCCGGCGAGGGCCAGACGTCCTTCAGGAAGACGTCGCGCCCCTGCTGGTCCTGGCCGAGCGCGTCGGTCTCGAAGTCGAAGTCCATCGTGCCGGCGAGCGCGTAGGCGATGACCAGCGGCGGTGAGGCGAGGTAGTTCATCTTCACGTCGGGGTTGATGCGCCCCTCGAAGTTGCGGTTGCCCGACAGCACCGACACCACGGCCAGGTCGTGCTCGTTCACCGCGGCCGACACCTCGTCGATGATCGGGCCCGAGTTGCCGATGCAGGTCGTGCAGCCGTAGCCGACGAGGTTGTAGCCCAGCTCGTCGAGGTACGGCGTGAGGCCGGCCGCGTCGAGGTAGCCGGTGACGACCTTGCTGCCGGGGGCGAGCGAGGTCTTCACCCACGGCTTGCGGGTGAGCCCGGCCTCGACGGCCTTCTTGGCCAGCAGTCCGGCGCCGACCATCACCGAGGGGTTCGAGGTGTTCGTGCAGCTGGTGATCGAGGCGATGGCGACGGCGCCGTGGTCGAGCTCGACGTCGGAGCCGCCGAGCGAGACGGTGACCGGCTGCGAGAGCGGACCCGCGACGTCCGGGGTGGCGGCCGGCTCGGCCGGGGCCGGGTCGTCGGACCCGGCGTCGGAGGCGCCGACGGCCGGCGGATCGCTCGCCGGGAACGACTCGGCGGAGCCCTCGTCGGCGGCCGACACGATGCCGTCGCGCTCGACGTCGTGGGTCACGTACGCGCCGAGCGCCTCGCGGAAACCGGCCTTGGCCGCCGACAGCAGCACGCGGTCCTGAGGGCGCTTCGGGCCGGCGATGCTCGGCACGACCGTCGACAGGTCGAGCTCGAGGTGCTCGCTGTAGCGCAGCTCGCGGCTGGGGTCGTGCCACAGCCCCTGCTCCTTGGCGTACGCCTCGACCAGGGCCACCTGCTCGTCGCTGCGGCCGGTGAGCCGCAGGTAGTCGATGGTCACGTCGTCGATCGGGAAGATCGCGCAGGTGGAGCCGAACTCCGGGCTCATGTTGCCGATGGTGGCGCGGTTGGCGAGCGGCACCGCCCCGACGCCCTCGCCGTGGAACTCGACGAACTTGCCGACCACGCCGTGCCGGCGCAGCTGCTCGGTGATGGTGAGCACCACGTCGGTCGCGGTGGCGCCGGCCGGGATCTCGCCGGTCAGCTTGAAGCCGACCACGCGCGGGATGAGCATCGACACCGGCTGGCCGAGCATGGCCGCCTCGGCCTCGATGCCGCCGACGCCCCAGCCCAGCACGCCGATGCCGTTCACCATCGTGGTGTGGCTGTCGGTGCCGACGCAGGTGTCGGGGTAGGCCCGCAGCTCGCCGTCGACCTCGCGGGTCATGACGGTGCGCGCGAGGTGCTCGATGTTCACCTGGTGCACGATGCCGGTGCCCGGCGGGACGACCTTGAAGTCGTCGAAGGCCGTCTGCCCCCAGCGCAGGAACTGGTAGCGCTCGCCGTTGCGCTGGTACTCGATCTCGACGTTGCGCTCGAAGGCGTCGGCGCGGCCGAAGACGTCGATGATCACCGAGTGGTCGATGACCATCTCGGCCGGCGCCAGCGGGTTGATCCGGTTGGGGTCGCCGCCGAGCTCCTTGACGGCCTCGCGCATCGTGGCGAGGTCGACGATGCAGGGCACGCCGGTGAAGTCCTGCATGAGCACGCGGGCCGGCGTGAACTGGATCTCGGTGTCGGGCTCGGCCGACGGGTCCCACCCGGCGAGCGCGCGCACGTGGTCGGCGGTGATGTTCGCGCCGTCCTCGGTGCGCAGCAGGTTCTCGAGCAGCACCTTCAGGCTGAACGGCAGGTCGGCCGCGCCCTCGATCCCGGCGAGCCGGAAGATCGTGTACCGCCGGTCACCGACCTCGAGCTCGCCCTTCGCCCCGAAGCTGTCCTGGGTCACCAGAGTCCTCCCTCGTCGTCCGGCACCGTCGCTGGTACCGCCCGCCAATGTATCTTGATGTCGAGATACCTGCCAGTCACCCGCGCGGCACGAGCAGGGCGACGCACTCGACGTGGTGCGTCATCGGGAAGCAGTCGAAGGCGCGCAGGGCGGCCAGCTCGTAGCCGGCGTCGGCGAACGTGCGGACGTCGCGGGCCAGGGCGGCCGGGTCGCACGCCACGTACGACACGGCGCGCGGCGCCAGCGCGACCACCTGGTCGACGACGGTGCGCCCGGCCCCGGTGCGCGGCGGGTCGAGCACCACGAGGTCGGCGGTGGTGCCCGCCTCGAGCAGCGTCGCCAGCACCCGGTCGACCCGTCCGGGCGTGATCGCCACGTGCGGCGCGTCGTGCAGGTTGCGCCGGGCGTCGCGCACGGCGCCCGCGTCGCCCTCGACCGCGAGCACGGCGCCGTCCGGGCCGACCGCCGCACCGAGCGCGACGGCGAACAGGCCGACCCCGGCGTACAGGTCGAGCGCCTGCTCGCCCGGCTGCGGGTCGAGCTGCTCGAGCACGGCGCCGACCAGCGCCGCGGGGGCGCCGGGGTGCACCTGCCAGAAGCCCGACCCGCTGACCCGCAGCGACACCGGCTCGAGCGCGCCGGGCAGCGGCACGTCCTCGCGCACCCAGGTGCGCCCGCGCACCCGCTCGATGCCGTCGGCGGTGACCACGCCGAGCGACGCGCCGTCGGGCGCCGGCCAGCGCGGCCGCGTCGCGCCGGTCGGCTCGACGAGCACCAGCGGCCCGTCGCCGCCGGCCGGGGCGACCACCTCGACGGCGCGGGCACCCGGCCAGACCGGTGCGGCCAGCTCGACCGCCCGCACCCGCGGGTGCGCGATCGGGCAGGCGTCGATCGCCACGACGTCGTGCGAGCGGTGCTTGTGCAGGGCCAGGTGCCCCGAGCCGTCGACGGCGTGCTGCACGCGGGTGCGCCAGCCCTGCCCGTCGTCGTCGCCGGGGACGGCCTCGACGACCACCTCGCGGTCGACCCCGCCGAGCCGGTGCAGCTGCTCGCGGACGACGTCCGCCTTCAGCGCCCGCTGCCCCTGCGTCGACACGTGCTGCCAGTCGCAGCCGCCGCACCGGCCGGGGCCGCTGTACGGGCAGCGCCGCTCGACCCGCTCGGGCGCGGCGCGCAGCACCTCGATCGCGTCGCCGCGCAGGAACCGGTCGCCGTCGCCGCCCTCGGTGATCCGCACGCGCACCCGCTCACCGGGGAGTGTGTGCCGCACGAAGACCACGCGCCCCTCGTGCCGGGCGACGCAGTGCCCGCCGTGCGCGACCCGCTCGACGTCGACCTCGACGACCTGCCCCGGCCCCACCCCGGTCGGCCCGGTCGGCTCGCTCACGGCTGCCGGCCGGGGGGCGCCGACACGGTGGCGGACGGCGGCGGCGGGGTCTCGCCCAGGTGCGTCGGCGGCGGGGTGCCGCGGCGGACGGCGCCGGCGGCCGGGCCCTCGAGCCGGTGCGCCAGACCCTCGGACGAGTGCAGCTGCCACGGCACGCTGGCCACGAGGACGCCGGGGGTGAACAGCAGGCGGGCCTTGAGCCGCAGCGCGCTCTGGTTGTGCAGCACCTGCTCCCACCAGTGCCCGACGACGTACTCGGGGATGTAGACCATGACGACGTCGCGCGGGTTGTTGGTGCGGATCGACCGGACGTACTCGATGATCGGCCGGGTGATCTCGCGGTAGGGCGAGTCGAGCGACTTGAGCGGCACCGGGATCTCGCGCTTCTCCCACTCGTCCTGCAGCGCCTGCGTCTCCTCCGGCTCGACGTTGACGTTGATCGCCTCCAGCACGGAGGGGCGGCTGGCCCGCGCGTAGGCGAGCGCCCGCAGCGCCGGGCGGTGGATCTTCGAGACCAGCACCAGCGCGTGCACCCGCGAGGGCAGCAGCTCGTCGCGGAAGTCGTCGCCGGGGGCCAGCTCGTCGGCGACGTGGGTGTAGTGCCGCCGGATCGCCTTCATGAGCAGGAAGATCACGACCATCGCGGCGATGGCGATCCACGCGCCGTTCAGGAACTTGGTGATGAGCACGACGACGAGCACCGTGCCCGACATCCCGGCGCCCACGGCGTTGATCACCCGGGCGCGCAGCATGGCCGGCTTCTCGCTCGACTCGGCGGTGCGCAGCAGCCGGTTCCAGTGCCGGATCATGCCGATCTGGCTGGTGGTGAACGAGACGAACACGCCCACGATGTAGAGCTGGATCAGCCGGGTGACCTGCGCGTCGAACGCCAGGATCAGCACCACGGCCATCAGCGCGAGCGCCAGGATGCCGTTGCTGAAGGCCAGCCGGTCGCCGCGGGTGTGCAGCTGCTTGGGCAGGTAGCCGTCGCGCGCCAGGATCGACCCCAGCACCGGGAAGCCGTTGAAGGCGGTGTTCGCGGCGAGCACCAGGATGATGCCGGTGGCCGCCGCGACCAGGTAGAACGCCGGCGGGAAGCCGTGGAACACCGACTTCGCGAGCTGCCCGATCACCGGGTCCTGGGTGTACGTCGTGCCGTCGGCGAACCGCACCGACCCGTCGCCCGCGCGGGTGCCGTGCTGACCGTTCAGCAGCAGCTCGCGCGAGATGTCGGCGGTGTCGACGAACTTGATCTTCGTGAAGTGCGCCAGCGTCAGGATCGACAGCAGCATGGTGACGGCGATGCCGCCGAGCAGCGCCAGCGTGGTCGCGGCGTTCTTGCTCTTCGGCCGCTCGAACGCAGGGACGCCGTTGCTGATCGCCTCGACGCCGGTGAGCGCCGCGCAGCCGGAGGAGAACGCCCGCAGCACCAGGAAGGCACCGGCCAGCGTCACGAACCCGCCCTCGTAGGCCGGCTGCGTCTCGACGCCGAATCGCGCGCTCTCGGCCATCGGCAGCGCCCCGAAGGTGAGCCGCACCAGGCCGATGAGCGCCATCCCCAGGATCGAGAACATGAACACGTACGTCGGGATCGCGAACAGCCCGCCGCTCTCGCGCACGCCGCGCAGGTTCATCGCGGTCAGCACCGCGACCGCCAGGCAGGCCACGAGCGGCTCGTGCCCCTTCAGCGCCGGGATCGCCGCGGCGCCGTACTGCGCCGCCGACGAGATCGACACCGCCACGGTCAGCACGTAGTCGACGAGCAGCGCGCTGGCGACGGTGAGGCCGGCGGTCGGGCCGAGGTTGGTGGTAGCCACCTCGTAGTCGCCGCCGCCGGAGGGGTAGGCGTGCACGTTCTGCCGGTAGCTGGCGACGACCACCAGCATGACGAGGCCGACGGCGATGCCGACCTTCCAGGAGAACGCGTACGCGCCCAGCCCGGCGACCGACAGGGTCAGGAAGATCTCGTCCGGCGCGTAGGCCACCGAGGACAGCGCGTCGCTGGCGAAGACCGGCAGCGCGATCTTCTTGGGCAGCAGGGTCTCGGCGAGCCGGTCGCTGCCGAGGGGACGGCCGACCAGCAACCGCTTGAGCACACGTCCGGCGACAGCCACGTCGGGAAACTCTAGATGACCCGGGCCGTGTAGCGTTCCGGGCGTCGGTGGCTGCCAGGCGTCAGGGAAGGTCCTCGTGCACTTCGTGATCATGGGCTGCGGCCGGGTGGGCTCCAGCCTGGCCCACAGCCTGGAGGCCCGCGGGCACGACGTCGCCGTGATCGACCAGGACGAGTCGGCCTTCCGCCGCCTCGGCACCGGCTTCGAGGGCCGCCGGATCGCCGGCGTCGGCTTCGACCGCGACACCCAGCTCGAGGCCGGCATCGAGGGGGCGCACGCCTTCGCGGCCGTCAGCAGCGGCGACAACTCCAACATCCTGGCCGCCCGCGTGGCGCGCGAGACCTTCGGCGTGCAGAACGTCGTCGCCCGCATCTACGACCCGGGCCGCGCCGAGATCTACCAGCGCCTGGGCATCCCCACCGTGGCCACCGTGAAGTGGACGTCGGACCAGATGCTGCGCCGCCTGCTGCCGGTCGGCGCCGCCGGCCTCTACCGCGACCCCAGCGGCCAGGTGATCCTCGCCGAGATGCCCGTCGTGGAGGCGTGGGTCGGGCGCTCGATGGAGCAGATCCAGGCGGCGTCCGGCGTCCGGGTGGCGTTCCTGACCCGCCTGGGCGAGGGCGTCGTGCCCGAGGCCCGCACGCTGCTGCAGGACGGCGACATCCTGCACGTGCTCGGCACCCGCGACACGTTGCTGACGGCCCAGGGCGTGCTCGACAGCGCGCCCGGCCAGGACTGAGGAGGCAGGCGTGCGCGTCGTCATCGCCGGAGCCGGCAGCGTGGGCCGGTCGATCGCCCGCGAGCTGCTGAGCAACGGGCACCGGGTGCTGCTCGTCGACCGCGAGCCGCGGGCGGTGCAGACCCAGCGCGTGCCGGACGCCGAGTGGCTGCTCGCCGACGCGTGCGAGATCACCGCCCTGCACGAGGCCGGGCTCGAGGAGTGCGACGTCGTGGTGGCCGCCACCGGCGACGACAAGGCGAACCTCGTGGTGTCGCTCATCGCGAAGACCGAGTTCGGCGTGCCGCGCACCGTGGCCCGGGTGAACAACCCCAAGAACGAGTGGATGTTCGACGAGGCGTGGGGCGTCGACGTCGCCGTCTCGACGCCGCGCCTGATGACCGCGCTCATCGAGGAGGCCGTGAGCATCGGCGACCTCGTGCGCATCTTCCAGTTCCAGCAGGGCCGCGCCACGATGGTCGAGATGACGCTGCCCGACGACTCGCCGTACGTCGCCTCGCGGGTCGGCGACATCGTCTGGCCGGCCGACAGCGTGCTGGTGGGGATCATCCGCGAGGACCGCCCCATCGCGCCGTCCCGCGACGACGCGCTCGAGGGCCGCGACGAGCTGCTGTTCCTCACCGTGCCCGAGAGCGAGGGCGAGCTGGAGCGGATGCTCTCCCCGACGGCCCACCAGGAGTCGCGCACCTAGCCCGACCTCGGGGTCGGAGCGGGCGTCAGTCGGCGTCGAGCGGGGTGCGGCCGGTGAGCAGCACGGCGCCCATGACCGCGACGGCCACCGCGTAGAGCGGCCAGCCCAGCGCGATCTTGGCCACGCCGAGCCAGCCCACCTGGTCGGCGAGGTACAGCGGGAGCATGACGGCGACCCGCACGAGGTACATGCCGCAGAGCACCAGCGTGAGGCGGCTGCACAGGTGGCGGACGCCGGCGTGCCCGCGCCAGGCGAACGGCTCCTCGGGGTTGCCGGCCGCCAGCAGGAAGCCGACCAGGGGCCACCGGATCGCGACGGTGAGCAGCGTCAGCACCAGCAGCCCGCAGCTGTAGAGGATGCCCGGCAGGAAGACGTCCTCGGCGCGACCGCTGCGCAGCGCGAACACCGCGGCGATCGCCACCGCGAACAGGCTGCTCAGCGCGAACCGGGGCGTCTGGCGCTGCGCGAGACGCAGCAGCAGGGCCACGACGACGACCGCGCCGGCGACCAGCAGCGACGGGCGCAGGTTCTTCGTGACGGTCCACCAGACCACGAACGCGACCGTCGGCAGCGCGGCCTCGACCGACCCCCGCAGCCCACCGACCGACTCCGACAGCCGGGCGCGCACCACCTGCTCGACGGTCGTGGCGCCGGCCGGCACCTCGCCCAGTGCGGGCAGGCTCACTCGCAGCCGCTCAGCAGCTCGTACGAGGGGTTGAACACGATCGACTTGCCGTCGCGCTGGGCGACGCGGCCGCGCACGCGCAGCTTGGCGCCGGCCTGGATGCCCTGGATCTGGCGGCGGCCGAGCCAGACGACCTTCAGCACGCCGCTGCCGTCGTAGAGCTCGGCGACCAGGGCCGGCACGCCGGCGCGCGGGCGCAGCGTGACCGAGCGGACGGTGCCGCAGACGCAGGCCATCTGACGGTCCGGCAGGTCGGCGACGGGGGTGCCACCCAGGCGGCCGGCCTCCTCGCGGAGGTCCTCGGCCTCGAGCACGCGATCGCTGCTCGTGAGCTTGTGCAGCGCCGACCGCAGGCGGCCGGGTGACGTCGTCTGGGCGTGTCCCATGACGTCGATGCTACGCCGCCCGGACCCTCTCGCGTACGTGCATCCGGGCGGTCCGGGCCTATCGGCGCTCGGTGATCTCGGGCCCGCGCTGGAACGGCTGCATGTCGGCCCAGCCCGGCGGCCGGTCGCCCTCGGCGGTGCTGTCGTCGGACGCCTGCACGTCGTCGTCGACAGCGTCGGTCGCGTCCTGCGGCACGTCGGCCGGCAGCGTCAGCGGCAGCAGCTCGCGCGGCCCCATCGGCTCGGCGCCGCGCGACACGACGATGCCGCGCACGGTGCGCTCGAGCAGCTCGGCGGCGTCGCGGTCGACGGCGGCGGCACCGTGGAACACCGCGCGCAGCAGCCAGCGAGGGCCGTCGAAGCCGGTGAACCGCAGCGGCTGGAAGCCTGCGCGGCCGTCGGGCAGGGTGGCCGGCACGCGGCCGAGCAGCTCGGTGCCGAACGGGCCCTCGCCGGTCTCGGCCTCGCCGCCCTGCTCGGTGATGCCGCCGGCGATCTCGTCGCGCACCTCGTGCCAGATGCCCTCGCTGCGCGGCGCGGCGAACGCCTGCACCTGCACCGCGGACTCGCCGAGGACCAGCATCACGCCGGTCACCTGGTTGCTGGCCTCGTCGATCTGCAGCTGGATCTCGAGCCCCTCGACCAGCGGCAGCCACAGCGAGCCGACGTCGAGGCGGCCCTCCCGGCCGGCCTCGCCGACCTCGGAGACGTCGTACGGACCGTCGGCGCGCGCGTCGGGCGCCTGCGCCGTCGGCCCGTCGCCGGCCGACGAGGTCGGGTCGTCGCCGCCGGTGGCCGGGTCGGCGCCCTCGGCGGGCTTCTCGTCGTCGCGGCGCTTGCGCTTGAACAGGCTCATCGTGTCTCTCCCTCTCCGGACGACGCCGCCGCGAAGCCGCCGGTCGACCCGTGGCCGCCACCGCCCCGCACCGACGTCGGCAGCTCGTCGACGACGACGAACCGCGCGTGCTCGACCCGCTGCACCACCAGCTGCGCGACGCGGTCGCCGCGCCGCAGCACCACGGGGGTGCGGGCGTCGGTGTTCACCAGCGTCACCTGGATCTCGCCGCGGTACCCGGCGTCGACCGTGCCGGGACCGTTGAGCGTCGTGACCCCGTGCCGGGCCGCCAGGCCGGAGCGGGGGTGCACGAACGCGGCGAAGCCCTCGGGCAGCGCGATGGCGACACCCGTCGGGACGGTGGCCCGCTCCCCCGGCGCGAGCTCGACGTCGACCCGGGTGACCAGGTCGGCGCCGGCGTCGCCGGGGTGCGCGTACGCCGGCAGCGGCAGCTCGTCGTCGAGGCGCTGCAGCAGCACCGGGAGAGTGCGCGGCAGCGCCGACGGCTCGGAGGGCTGCTGATCGGGGACGGCGGGCATCACGTCGACCCTAGGGCATGCCCCTGACGCCTGCGTGCCAGGCTGGTGGGGTGAGCGACGCCGTCGACGACCCCGCCGTCCGGCACCGCGAGCGGCTGTGGCCCTCGCCCGGCGTGTGGTGCACGGCCCCGGCGCTCGGGCTGCTGTCGGGGCTGGCCCTGGCCGTCGTCGTCCCGCCGTGGGCCGCGCTGACCACCGCCGTCGCGGTGACCGCGGCGGCACTGGTCGCGCTCGCGCGCACCAGCGCGATCGTCGAGGTGTCGGCTGCCAGCCTGCGGGCCGGACGGGCGCGCATCCCGCTGACGGCGCTCGGCCGGGTGGCGGTGCTCGACGCCGAGCGCATGCGGGCCCTGCGCGGCGTCGACGCGGACGCCCGCGCGTACCTGTGCCAGCGCGGCTGGTTGCGCCGCGGCGTGGTGGTGGAGGTGGTGGACCCGACCGACCCCACGCCGTACTGGCTGCTGTCGTCCAGACAGCCGGAACGGCTCGCTGCGGCGGTGCGATCGACGCCGGGCGAGCCGTTCGAGGGGTTCGAGGACGGGTGGTCGCGCTGACGTCAGCCCGGTGAGCCGGGCACCGTCGCGCTGGTCGTGCGGGTGCTGCCGTGGCCCACGCCGTCGGGGGCCGAGCGCGCCCGGATCAGGCGCACTCGAGGCAGACCGGCTGCGTCGACATCTCGCCGGACAGCTGGCTGCGGTGCTTCACGAGGAAGCAGATGGAGCAGGTGAACTCGTCGGCCTGCCGGGGCAGCACCCGGACGGAGAGCTCTTCGTTGCTGAGGTCGGCCCCGGGGAGCTCGAACCCCTCGGCCTGCTCGGACTCGTCGACGTCGACGGAGGACGAGCCCTTGTCGACCCGGCGGGCCTTGAGCTCCTCGATGCTGTCCTCGTTCAGGTCGTCGTCGGTCTTGCGCGGCGCGTCGTAGTCGGTCGCCATGTCGCCTGTCGTCTCCCGGGATGTCGCCCCGCGCCTTGCGGTGCGGGTGGTGGTGGTGCTGTGCTGGACTCGGTGCCCCTGCCGGCCCGTTGCGGTGCTGCCTCCAGAACGCGGCGCCGCGTCGGTTTGTGCCCGGGTCGAGACACGGATTGTGCACCATGTCGGCTCACCCGGTGCGATCGGGGCCGACCCGGTTCTCCGGAGCCCCCCGCCTTCACCGAGCCTTTACCCGATGGTGGCCCGGCGCGGGTTGGAGCGGCGGGAATGCAGGAGCACGCTGGGGTCCTTGTCGGAGTGCAGGTCCAGCGGTTCTCGGGGAACGACCAGACGACGGAGGTGCGCGATGCACCAGCTCCAGAGCACCATCACCGAGCAGATGACGGCGGCCAGCGCCGCCCTCGCCGACGCGTGCGCCGACGGCGACGACTACCTCGTCGGCATCTACCAGGCCGAGCTCGACGCGCTGGCGACGACCGCCGCCGCGCACGACCTGGTGATCGACCTGCGCGGCCCGGCCGCGGCCCGCGCCTGCTGAGGCCGGCCCGCCCCGCGCGCTAGGCGATGCGGGCGCCGGCCAGCACGACGGACGGGTCGACCGCGAACCCCAGACCGGACGCCGGCTGGTCGGCGCGCAGCAGCAGGTCGCCGACCGCGGCGATCATCGCCCCGTTGTCGGTGCAGAGCGCCGGACGCGGCACCCGCAGCTCGATGCCGGCGGCCGCGCACCGTTCGGCGGCCAGCTCGCGCAGCCGGCCGTTCGCCGCGACGCCGCCCACGACGAGCAGCGTGTCGGCACCGGTGTGCCGGCAGGCGTCGACCGCCTTCGCGGTGAGGGTGTCGACGACGGCCTCCTGGAACGACGCCGCCACGTCGGCCGCGACCACGGGCGCGCCGTCCGCCGTCGCCTGCTCGACGTGCCGCGCCACCGCCGTCTTCAGCCCGCTGAACGAGAACGCGAACCGGTGCCGGTCGCGGCGCCCGAGCAGTGGCCGCGGGAAGCGCACCGCGGTCGGGTCGCCGTCGACGGCGGCCTTCGAGACCGCCGGCCCACCCGGGTAGCCGAGCCCCAGCAGCCGGGCGACCTTGTCGAACGACTCCCCCGCCGCGTCGTCGAGGGTGTCGCCGAGGTGCACGACGGGGTCGCGGGCGAGGTCGTCGACCCGCAGCAGCGAGGTGTGGCCGCCGGACACGATGAGCGCGACGCTGCGGCTGGGCAGCGGACCGTGCTCGAGGGTGTCGGCCGCCACGTGCCCGGCCGCGTGGTGCACCGCGTAGACCGGCACGCCCGCCGCGAGCGCCACCGCCTTGGCCGCGGCGACGCCGACGAGCAGCGCGGTGGCCAGCCCGGGCCCGGCGGTGACGGCGACGGCGCTCAGGTCGCCCAGGCCGAGCCCGGCGTCGGCCAGCGCCGCCCGCAGCACCGGCCCCATCGTGGCCAGGTGCGCGCGGGCGGCGACCTCGGGCACGACGCCGCCGTACCGGGCGTGCTCGTCCATGCTCGACGCCAGCGCCTGACCCAGCAGCTCGCCGTCGGCCACCAGCCCGACGCCGGTCTCGTCGCACGACGTCTCGACCCCGAGGACGACGCGGGGGTGGCTGGGCATGCGGCGAGGGTACTTGGCACACTGGCCGCCGTGAGCGGTGAGGTGGAGCAGGACGCGCCGTCGGCGACGGTGCTGCCGGTGCGCCGCGACGGCGACCCGGTGCTGCACCGCCCGTGCCGCGAGGTCACCCGCTTCGGCCCCGAGCTCGAGCAGCTCGTGGCCGACATGGTGGTCAGCATGCACGCGGCCGAGGGCGTGGGCCTGGCCGCGAACCAGGTCGGCGTCGACGCCCGCGTGTTCGTCATCGACTGCCCCACGGCGTCCGGCGAGCGCGTGGTCGGCCACGTCGTGAACCCCGAGCTGTTCCTGCCCGCCGACGGGCTCTGGGTCGAGGACGACGAGGGCTGCCTCTCGGTGCCCGGCGAGCACGCCCCCGTCGAGCGGGCGTACACCGCCATGGTGCACGGCGTCGACGTGCACCAGCAGCCGGTCAGCTGGTGGGCCGACGGCCTGGCCGCCCGCTGCTTCCAGCACGAGGTCGGCCACCTCGACGGTCAGGTCTACGTCGACCTGCTCAAGGCCCGCCAGCGCCGCGCGGTGCTGAAGGCCGCCGGCCTCGCCCCCCGCTAGCGGCGGCGGCTGCCGGCGAGCCTGCCGCTGACCGCGCGGACGGCGGCGCGGGGGGCGTGCCGGGCGAGCCAGGCGGCGATGGTGAAGCGGGTCGTCGGGATCGAGACGACGCGGCCGCGGGCGACGTCGCGCAGGCACTCCTCGACGAGCCGGTCGACGTCGACCCAGGCCGGGCCGGGCAGGTTCGTGGTGCGGATGCCGGCTCGCTCGTGGAACTCGGTGCGCACCCAGCCCGGCGCGAGGGCGGTCACGGTGACGCCGCTGCCGGCCAGCTCGACCGACAGGCTCTCGGACCACGTGGTGACGAAGGCCTTCAGGGCCGAGTAGCCGCCCATCGTGACGTAGCCGGCGACGCTGCTGACGGTGACGATCGCGCCGTGGCCGCGCTCGCGCATCGCCCGGCCGGCGGCACCGCCGAGCAGCACGACCGCCCTGCACATGACGTCGAGGCCGAGCTCGATCTCCGACAGGTCCTCGTCGGTGAGCCGGGCGTGCACGCCGAAGCCGGCGTTGTTCACCAGCAGGTCGATCGTGCGCACCGGGTCGAGCAGGCGCGAGGCGACGCGGTCGACGGCGGCGCGGTCGGCGAGGTCGGCGGCCAGCACCTCGACCTGCACCCCGTAGGTGCCGCGCAGCAGCTCGGCGGTGCGCTCGAGCCGCTCGGTGTCGCGGGCGACCAGCACCAGGTCGTGGTCGCGGCGGGCGAGCGCGTTCGCGAACGCCAGACCGATGCCGGAGGTGCCTCCCGTGACGAGCGCGGTTGCCATGGCGGCGACCCTACCGACCGGCTCGTCGTACGCTTCGGGGGCAGGTGGCCCCGAAGACGAAGGCGAGCGACGATGACCGCGGTGGACGACGTCCAGCACATGAAGTGGTGGGGGTGGGGCGTCGACGGCGTCGCGTTCAGCCACGCCGACAAGCCGCACCTCAAGCCGTTCGTCGTGCACGCGGTCGACGTCGACCTCGACGTCGAGGGCGCGCCGGCGCTGTCGCTCGACCAGCTCGACGTGCCGGCCACCCGGGCGCCCGACGAGCTGCTGACCGCGCTGCGCACGGCCGTCGGTGACGAGGCGGTGCGCACCGACGACCTCGACCGCGTCGTGCACACCTACGGCAAGAGCGTGCGCGACCTGCTGCGCATCCGCGCCAACGACCTGCCCCGCGTACCGGACGCCGTGGTGTACCCGGCCGACGAGGCGCAGGTGCGCGCGGTGGTCGACGCCGCGCTGGCGGCCGACGCGGTGCTCATCCCGTTCGGCGGCGGCAGCAACATCTCCGGCAGCCTGCAGCCCGAGCCCGCCGAGCAGCGACCGGTGCTCTCGCTCGACCTGGGCCGGCTCGACCAGCTGCTCGACGTCGACGAGGACTCGGGCCTGGCGCGCATCCAGGCAGGCGCGCTCGGTCCGAGCATCGAG
This sequence comes from Angustibacter aerolatus, assembly GCF_054776675.1. Lineage (NCBI taxonomy): Bacteria > Bacillati > Actinomycetota > Actinomycetes > Kineosporiales > Kineosporiaceae > Angustibacter > Angustibacter aerolatus. Next base: position 5,381 of record NZ_BAAHBM010000008.1, on the reverse strand, counting down.
CGGCAGCTCGGCGCCCGCGGCTGGACGCTCGGGCACTTCCCCGACAGCTTCACCCACAGCACCCTCGGCGGCTGGATCGCGACCCGCTCGTCGGGCATGCAGTCCGACAAGTACGGCGACATCGCCGACATCACCAAGGGCCTGCGGGTGGTGCAGCCCGACGGCACGCTCGTCGTCCGCGCGGTGCCGAGCACCTCGACCGGTCCCAGCGTGCGGGAGATGATCCTGGGCAGCGAGGGCCGGCTGGGCATCATCACCGAGGCGACCGTGCAGGTGCACCGGGTGCCCGAGGAGCGCGTGGTGCTCGGGTACTTCTTCCCCTCGTGGGAGGCCGGGCTGGCCGCCATGCAGGCGATCTCGGCCAGCGACGCGACGCCGAGCATCACCCGGGTGTCGGACGCGCGCGAGACGCAGTTCTCGTTCGCGACCCGCAAGGAGAGCAGCGGCATCTCCTCCTACGTCAGCAAGGGCCTGATGGCCTTCCTGGCGAAGCGCGGGTGGGACCTCGACCAGATCTGCCTGTCGTTCATCGGGTACGAGGGCGGCCCGAAGCACGTCGCGGCGCAGAAGCGCGCCGTCCGGGCGATCGTGCGCAAGCACGGCGGCATCGTCGTCGGCAAGGGCCCGGGTGCGCTCTACGACCAGAAGAAGTTCGACACCCCGTACATCCGCGACTTCCTGCTCGACCGGGGCGCGGCGGCCGACGTGTCCGAGACCGCGGCCCCGTGGTCGCAGCTGCTGCCGCTCTACACCGAGGTCCGCACGGCGGCCGACAAGGCGTTCGCGCAGATCGGCGTCAAGGGCTGGATCATGTGCCACCTGTCGCACTCGTACCACTCGGGTGCGTGCCTGTACTTCACGTTCGCGTTCCGCCACGACGGCGTCGGCCCGATCGGGCAGTACGAGGTGGTGAAGTCGGCCATCCAGCAGGCGCTCGTCGACAACAACGGCACGCTCTCGCACCACCACGGCGTCGGCACCGAGCACTCCCCCTGGCTGGCGCAGGACATCAGCGAGCCGGGTGTCGCGATGATCAGCGGCGTGCTGGCGGCCACCGACCCGGGCCGCAACCTCAACCCGGGCAAGATCGTCCGCTAGAGACGTTCTGCCGCAACGCGATCAGGGCCGGTACCCGAACGGGTACCGGCCCTGACGTGGTGTCGTGTGGTTACAGCGCGGTCGGGACGATCAGCCCGGACGTCGCGGTGCGGGCGCGGGTGAAGCGCTCGGTGACGTCGGCCCAGTTGGCGACGTTCCACCACGCCTTCACGTAGTCGGCCTTCACGTTGCGGTACTGCAGGTAGAAGGCGTGCTCCCACATGTCGAGCATGAGCAGCGGCACCAGGCCGACGGAGAGGTTGCCCTGGTGGTCGTAGAGCTGCACGTTGAGCAGCTTCTGCCCGACCGAGTCCCAGGCGAGGATCGACCAGCCGGAGCCCTGGATGCCGAGCGCGTTCGCGGTGAAGTGCGCACGGAACGCGTCGAAGGAGCCGAAGTGCTCGTCGATCGCGGCCGCGAGCTCGCCGTCCGGCTTGTCGCCGCCGTCGGGGCTCATGTTCGGCCAGAACACCGAGTGGTTGACGTGCCCGGCGAGGTTGAACGACAGGTTCTTCTCGAACAGGTTGACCGGGCCGAGCGAGTCCGTCGCCCGCGCCTCCGCCAGCTGCTCGAGGGCGGTGTTCGCGCCCGAGACGTAGGTCTGGTGGTGCTTGCTGTGGTGGAGCTCCATGATCTCGCCGCTGACGTGCGGCTCGAGCGCGGAGTAGTCGTAGGGCAGATCGGGCAGCGTGTAGTCGGCCATGCCCCCATCCTCTTCCTGCCCGGGGGACGCCGCAAACGAAGGTCAGGCGTCGCGGTCCGGTCGCAGGGGTGCCAGCTCACGCTGCAGCAGCCCGTGCAGCACCGGTGGCGCGGCGACGACCAGCTCGTGCCCGGCCGGCGCGTCGCCGAGCCCGGTCACGAGCGCACCGGCCTCGCGGGCGACCAGCTCACCGGCCGCGAGGTCCCACGGGCTGAGGCCGCGCTCGAAGTAGCCGTCGACCCGCCCGGCCGCCACGTTGCAGAGGTCGAGCGCCCCGCTGCCGATCCGCCGGATGTCCCGCACCCGCGGCAGCAGCTGCTGCACCACCTCGGCCTGCACGACGCGACGCCGCGCCTCGTACCCGAAGCCGGTCGCCAGCAGCGCCTGCCCGAGGTCGGTGACGGCGTCGCCGTCCACCCGCACCGCCAGCGGCCGCTCGCCGCGCGGGTCGGTGAGCCGGGCGCCCCGGCCGCGCACCGCCGAGAAGGTCTCGCCGAGCACCGGGTTGTGCACGACCCCCGCCAGCACCTCGTAGCCGCCGGGGGTGCGCGGGTCGCCCGTGACGACCGCGATGCTCACGGCGTACGCCGGGATCTCGTACAGGTAGTTCACGGTGCCGTCGATCGGGTCGACCACCCACGTCAGCCCGGACGTGCCGGCCACGCTCGCGCCCTCCTCGCCCAGCAGGCCGTCGTCCGGCCGGGCGCCCAGCAGCAGCTCGTGCAGCAGCACCTCGCTGCGACGGTCCATCACGGTCACCACGTCGGTCGGGCTCGACTTCGTGGCGTCGACGCCGAGCCGGTCGGGCCGCTCGTCGCGGATCAGCGCCCCCGCCCGGTGCGCGGCCGAGGTGGCCAGCGCCACCAGCTGGTCGAGCTGCGCGTCGGTGACCTCCGGCGCGCCGCTCACTGCGCGGCCGCGGTCGGCTCGGGCGTCGTCCAGTCGACCTGGCAGGCGGCCGGCTTCGCACCGCGCAGGTTGCGGCAGCAGTCGACCGGGCAGACCGAGTGCACGGGGCCGCGGCTGCCGACCGCGGGCTGCTCGGGCTGCTCGCCGCGGGCCAGCGCCGCCCGCTCCTCCAGCAGGTCGACCAGCCCGGCGACGAACCGCTCGGCGGTGCCGACCGTGGCCGCCCGGGCGAACGGCAGGCCGATCTCGCGCGCCGTCTCCTCGGCCTCGGTGTCGAGGTCGTACACGACCTCCATGTGGTCGCTCACGAACCCGATCGGGCAGACGGCGGCGCCCGGCACGCCGGCCTCGTGCAGCGCCCGCAGGTGGTCGTTGACGTCGGGCTCGAGCCACGGCTGCGACGGCGGGCCCGAGCGCGAGCAGTAGACGAGCTCCCACGGCACGGCCCGCCCCAGCTCGGCCGCGACGGCGTCGGCCACCACCGCCGCGAGGTCGCGGTGCTGCGCCTCGTACCAGTTGCCGGTCGGCCCGGACGCGTCGTCCATCGCGGTCGGCACGGAGTGGGTCACGAAGACCAGGTGCGCGCCGTCCGGCAGCTCGCGCAGGGCCGCGAGCGCCGCCTCGGCGTTCTGCCGGGCGAACGCCGGGTGGTTGTAGTAGTTGCGCACCTTGTCGACCTCGAGCGACCGGCCCTCGGCGGCCAGCTGCACCTCGGCGCCACCGAGGTCCTCGCGGTACTGCCGGCACGAGGAGTACGACGAGTAGGCGCTGGTCAGCACCGTGACCACGCGCCGGGCGCCGTCGTCGTGCAGCTCGCGCAGGGTGTCGACGACGAACGGGGCCCAGTTGCGGTTGCCCCACACCACCGGCTGCTCGTGGCCGCGGCGCACCAGCTCGGCCCGCAGGGCGTCCAGCAGGGCGGTGTTCTGCTCGTTGATGGGGCTGCGGCCGCCGAAGTGGTGGTAGTGCTCGGCGACCTCGGTCAGGCGCTCGTCGGGGATGCCGCGGCCGCGGGTGACGTTGCGCAGGAAGGGCATCACGTCGTCCGGCTCGTTCGGCCCGCCGAAGGAGAGCAGCAGGACGGCGTCGTACGGGGCGAGGGTGGTCACTCGCGCGATTCTGCCCGCGACGGCGCGGACGTGCGAAGCGGGCTCGGCGCGTTCAGGTCGAGCAGCACCGCGAGCACCCGCAGCGCCGCCACCCCGAGCGCGGCGGCCAGCGCCACGCCGGTGCCCAGCACCCCCAGCTCGCGGGCGACGACGACCGCCGTGGCGCCGAGCGCGGCGGGCACGGCGTACAGCTCGCGGCGCAGCACCTCGGGCACCTGACCGGCCAGGACGTCGCGCAGCATGCCGCCGCCGATCGCCGTCAGCGTGCCGACGATCACCGCCGTCAGCGGCGCAGCCCCCTGCGCCAGCGCGGTCAGCGCACCCGACACGCAGAAGGCACCGAGCCCCGCTGCGTCGAGCACCCGCACCGACCGCACGAGCAGCCGGCGACGTCCCAGGTTCGGGTGCCAGCGGAACGTCACCAGACCGCCGAGCGCCGCCGCCGCGAGCAGCCGCCAGTCGGTGAGCCCGCGCGGCGGGGTGGCGCCGATCAGGACGTCGCGCAGGATGCCGCCGCCGAGCCCTGCCACGACCGCCAGCACGAGCACACCGAACAGGTCGAGCCGGCGCTGCACCGCGACCAGACCGCCGCTCAGCGCGAAGACGAACACCCCCACGAGGTCGAGCACGAGCTGCAGGCGGGCGTCGGCGAGGATCACCCGGCGAGGGTAGGGCGCGCCTGCTCGGGGTCGAGCGGTGCAGGTGGCACAGTGGGCGACGGACCCGCCGACCCACCCGCCGAGCGCGGCCGCCACCCGGCCCCCCGGCCCGAGAGGTGCCACATGCCCGACCTGCGACTGGTCGCCGTGCACGACGACGGCGAGCACCTCGTGCTCGAGGACGCCGCCGGCGAGCGGTACCTGCTGCCCGTCGACGAGCCGCTGCGCGCCGCCGTGCGCCGCGACCGCGCGCACCTGGGTCAGCTGCAGATCGAGATGGACGGCGGCATGCGGCCGCGCGACGTGCAGAGCCGCATCCGCGCCGGGGCCAGCGCCGACGAGGTCGCCCGAGTGACCGGCTGGCAGGTCGAGCGCGTGCGCCGGTTCGAGGGCCCGGTGCAGGCCGAGCGCGAGCACGGCGCCGGCCTCGCGCGAAACATCCGGCTGCGCCGCCGCTCCGGACCGGGCGTGACGCTCGGCGCCGAGGTGGCCTCGCGGCTGGCCGCGCGCGGCGTCGACGCGGACGCCGTCACCTGGGACAGCTGGCGGGTCGACGACGGCCCCTGGACGGTCGTCGTGTCCTTCAGCGCGGGCGGTCGCGACCGGCAGGCCCGCTGGCACCTCGACCTCGTCGGCCGCAGCGCCACTCCCGCCGACGACGAGGCGCGCTGGCTCAGCGAGGAGGTGCCGTCGTCCGACGCCCCGGTCGGCGGGCGCCTCACCGCCGTGCCCGGCCCCGACGTCTACGACATCGAGGCCGACGGCGGCGTCGACACCCCGCGCAGCAGCGGCCAGCTCTCGGGGCACGACGTCGCGGCGCTCGACCTGGTCGGCGCCATGCGCTCGCGCCGGCGCGACCGCGAGGGACGCCGCACCCCCGGGCCGGCCGACGTGCCCGGCGCG
>NZ_BAAHBM010000007.1:0-77771 GCF_054776675.1 Angustibacter aerolatus | reverse complement strand
GTCGCGTCGGCACGGTGCGCGTTCGGCGCGTGCCGCACGACGGACGGTGGCGCGGTGGGCGCCGAGGCGGCCTGCGCGGCGGCGGGCACGGCGCCGGCGGCGACGACGACCGCGGTGACGCCGGCGGCGTTCACCGCGCTGGACGCGGTGGCCGTGGCGAGGTTCGACACGGAGACGCTGCCGTCGCCGATCCAGCGCAGGAACGGCGTGTTGATGAGGAAGGCGAGCGGGCCCACCGACCACAGCAGGCGCGGCAGCGCGATGCGCAGGAAGGCTCGCACCATCACCGGGTCGAAGTGCGTGCCGGCGCAGCGCGCCAGCTCGGCGCGGGCGGAGACGGCGGAGCGCGCTGCCTTGTACGAGCGCGCGGCGGTCATGGTCTCGAAGCAGTCGACGACGGCGACGGCGCGGCCGGCGAGCGAGATGCCCTCGCCGCTCAGGCCGAGCGGGTAGCCGGTGCCGTCGTAGCGCTCGTGGTGCTGCGGGATGCCGAGGAACCAGGGGCCGAGCCAGGTCGCGAGCGGCTGCGCGAGCCGGGCACCGGCCTCGGGGTGCATCCGCACCTCCCGCCACTCGACCTGGTCGAGCTTGCCGGGCTTGTTCAGCACGGCGGCAGCGACCTCGAGCTTGCCGATGTCGTGCACGAGCGCCGACCAGCGCAGCCGGCCGGCGTCCGCCGCGGTGAGGCCGAGCTCCTTGGCCAGCAGGTCGCAGAAGAGCCGCACCCGCTCGCTGTGCCCGCGCGTGTGCTTGTCGTGCTTCGCGAGCGCGGTGACCAGGGCGAGCATGGTGACCGCGGCCTCCTGCTCGTCCGGCGCACCGGTCGCGAGCCGCTGCCGGATCTCGTGCACGCTGGTCGAGCGGCGGGCGACCTTCAGCCGGCTCGGGGCGCGGTCGGGGAAGATCATCGTCATCTTCAGCAGCAGGGCCAGCGGGCCCAGCCGCATGGTGAGCCGCGAGGCGAGCAGGCTGAGCACGACGGAGGCCAGCAGCACGACCATCGCCGCGGTCCAGCCCGACAGCACGGGGTGCAGCAGGTGGCCGAGCAGTCGCGAGCCGAGCAGCCCGACCGCCAGCGGGACGCCGTACTGCACGAACCGGACGCCGAGCGACAGCAGCGGGCGGGGCGCCCAGCCGGGGTCGACGTCGGGTGCGGCACGGCGGGCCACGGCGGTCACGCAGGCTCCAGGTGTCTGGCAGGGGCGTGGGGGCGGTGGCCTCACCCCCGGACCCCGACCCTTCGTCACGCCGAGCGCCGTGCGAGAGCGACGTGGTCGCCGCTTCAACCGATCGGACCAGTCACCGCACGAAGAACCACCACGAACCGGGCACCGGCGCCACCGTCCGCCCTCGCGAGCGCCTGCACGGTGCCGCCGAGCTGGCCGACGACCGAGCGCACGATGGCCAGCCCGAGCCCGGTGCCGCCCGCCTCGCGGTCGCGGGCGTCGTCGAGCCGGGTGAACCGCTCGAACACCCGCTCGCGGTCGGCCTCGGCCACGCCCGGCCCGTCGTCGACGACCTCGAGCACGGCCCGCAGGCCGTCGCGGTGCACCCGCACCAGCACCTCGGACGCCGCGTGCCGGCAGGCGTTGTCGAGCAGGTTGTCGACGACCCGGCCGGCCAGCGTCGGCGCCATCCGGACGACGACGCCGGGCTCGGCCTCGACCCGCACCGGCACCCGGTGCCCGGCCCCCGCCCGCTCGTGCGCCAGCGCCCCCAGGTCGACGTCGGACGCCGGCACCGCACCCGCCCCGGACCGCGCGAGCAGCAGCAGGTCCTCGACGAGCGCGGTCGTGCGGCCGACGTCGACCAGCGCGCCCTCCGCGACCTCCCGCCAGGCCGCCGTGTCACCGGGCACCTGCAGCGCCACCTCCAGCTGGGCGCGCAGGCTGGCCAGCGGGCTGCGCAGCTCGTGGGCGGCGTCGGCCACGAAGGCGCGCTGCCGCGAGCTCGACGCCTCGAGCCGGGCGAGCATCTCGTTCAGCGTGCGCGCGAGGGCGGCCACCTCGTCGTCCGCCGCGGGCACCGGCAGCGCCTGCGGCTGGGCCGACCCGGCCACCACCTGCTCGGCTCCGCGGCGCAGGCGCTCGACCGGCCGCAGCGCCGACGCCGACACCCGGCGCACCAGCAGCGCGATCACCAGCAGCAGCACCAGCACCCCGACGAGCACCGCGGTGCGCGCGAGCGCCGTGCCCCGCTGCACCTCGGCGAGCGACACCGCGACGAGCACGGTCTGCGCGCCGCCCTGGCCGGCGCGCTCGCCGAGCACGCGGAAGGCGTCGGTCGAGCCGACCCGCGCGCCCGGCAGCTCGACGGCCGCGCCGCCGCGCACCGCCCGCACCCCGTCGGGGTCGAGCAGCGGCGAGAGCCGGTCGCCGCCCGGTGACGACGACGCGACCCGACCGTCCTCGTCGAGCACCTGCACCACGGCGGCGCCGGTGACCGGCAGCGGGTCGGGCAGCCGGCCGGCGTCGACCAGCGCCGACACCTCCTGCCCGCGCTGGCGGGCCGAGTCGTCGAGCGAGCGCAGCAGCGCGGCACGGAACCCGAGCACCAGCAGCACCGCCGCGACCACCAGGGCCGCGGCCGTCACCGCGGTGGCCAGCACCGTGAGGCGCGTGCGCACGCCCCAGGCCGGGACGCTCACCCGCCGTCCGGGGCGAGCACGTAGCCGGAGCCGCGCACGGTCTGCACCGCCTGCCGACCGAACGGTGCGTCGATCTTGCGCCGCAGGTACCCGACGTACACCTCGACGAGGTTCAGCGTGCTGTCGGCCGCGCTGTCCCAGACGTTGTCGAGGATGTCGGCCTTCGCCACCACGTAGCCCTTGTTGCGCATCAGCAGCTCGAGCAGCGCGAACTCCCGCGCGGTGAGGCTGATCTCGACGTCGCCGCGGTGCACCTGCTTCGTGCCCGGGTCGAGCACCAGGTCGCCGGCGGTCAGCCGCACCGGACGCTCCTGCGCGCCGCGCCGCACCAGCGCCCGCAGTCTGGCCAGCAGCACGACGTACGAGAACGGCTTCGTGAGGTAGTCGTCGGCGCCGAGGTCGAGGGCGTCGGCCTGGTCGTACTCGCCGTCCTTCGCCGAGAGCATCAGCACCGGCGTCCAGCTGCCCGCCGCACGCAGCCGCTCGACCACCCGGTAACCCGACAGCCCCGGCAGCATGACGTCGAGCACGATCGCGTCGTACGCCTCGGTCGTGGCCCGGTGCAGCCCGTCGACGCCGTCGTGCGCGAGGTCGACCGCGAAGCCCTCGGCGCGCAGGCCGCGCGCGACGGCCTCGGCCATCCGCACCTCGTCGTCGACCACCAGCACCCGCACGTCCACACCCTCTCGCGCGGCGCGCTCCCCCGGCCAGGCGGACGCCGCCGGGCGCTCTCAGCGTCGTCACAGCGGGGACGGCGCAGGATGTGCGCATGCGCTCACCACTCCGTTCCCCCTCCCGCCGCTGGGCCCTGCCCGCGGGGGTCGCCGTCGTCGTCGCCGGTGGCGCGCTCGTCGTGCCGCAGCTGGCGAACGCGAACCCCGAGCTGCCCCCGGCGAACGCCGCCGAGCTGCTCGCCAGCCTGTCGCAGGCGCAGACCCGCCCGTTCAGCGGCACGGTCGTGCAGACCACCGACCTCGGCCTGCCGAAGCTGCCGCAGCAGGCCGCCGGCGGCGAGGCCGACCTGGCGACGCTGCTCGCCGGCTCGACCACCGTGCGCGTGTGGTCCGACGGCCCGACCCGCTCGCGCCTCGCGCTGCTGGGCACGTTCAGCGAGACCGACGTCGTGCGCGACGGCACCGACGTCTGGACGTGGAACAGCAAGGAGCGCAAGGCCACCCACACGAAGCTCCCCACCGAGGCGCAGCTGGAGGCTGCCGGGCTCGACCACGAGGCCGAGCGGCCGGTGGCCACCGCCACCACCCCGCAGGACGCCGCGAAGCAGGCGCTCGCCGCCGTCGACCCGAGCACGAAGGTGTCGCTCACGAAGAGCACGAAGGTCGCCGGGCGCGACGCCTACGAGCTGGTGCTGCAGCCGCGCACGACCGGCACGCTCGTCGGCCAGGTGCGGGTCGCCGTCGACGCCGACACCAAGCTGCCGCTGCGGGTGCAGGTGTTCGCGAAGGGCGCGAGCAGCCCGGCGTACGAGACCGGCTTCACCGGTCTGTCGTACGGCGACCCCGGCGACGAGGTCTTCCGGTTCACCCCGCCGAAGGGCACGAAGCCGGTCGAGAAGACGGTCACCGCGCAGCAGCTCGCGAAGGGCGCGGACCGCGCCGAGGCGAAGCGCGACGCGAAGCAGCGCGGCCCGGTGCGCGACGGCAGCGCGCCGACCGTCGTCGGGAAGGACTGGACGTCGGTGCTCGTCGCCCGCGGGGTGCCGAAGAGCGCGCTGACCGGCGGCAGCGACAGCGCGATCGCCTCCTCGCTGCTGAACGGGTTCCGCCCGGTCAGCGGGTCGTACGGCAGCGGTCGCGCGCTGCAGACCTCGCTGCTCAGCGCGCTGTGGCTGGACGACGGCCGGGTGCTCGTCGGCGCGGTGCCGGTGAAGACGCTCGAGGCCGCCGCAGCCACCGACTCGGCCGCGAGGTGACCACGCTCGAAGCGGCGACCGAGGCGGTGCCGGGCACGTCCGGCACCGCCTCGGGTCTCGCCGTCTCGACCACGGGGCTGGTCAAGGAGTTCGCCGGCGGCCAGCGCGCCGTCGACGGCATCGACCTCGAGGTCCCGCGCGGCGCCGTCTACGGGTTCCTCGGCCCCAACGGCTCGGGCAAGACGACGACGATCCGCATGCTGCTCGGGCTGGTGACGCCCACCGAGGGCCGCGTCGAGCTGCTCGGCGAGCCGATGCCGCGGGCCGGCGCCTCGGTGCTGCCCAGGGTCGGTGCGCTCGTCGAGGGGCCGGCGTTCCACCCGTACCTGTCGGGCCGCGACAACCTGCGCCGCGCCGACGCCGCCGACCGCACGACGTCCGGTCGCACCGCCCGCGCCCGCGTCGACGCCGCCCTCGAGCGCGTCGGCCTGCAGCACGCGGCGGGCAAGCGGTACCGCGCCTACTCGCTCGGCATGCGGCAGCGGCTCGGTCTCGCGATGGCGCTGCTGCGACCGCGCGAGCTGCTGGTGCTCGACGAGCCGACGAACGGCCTCGACCCGCAGGGCACCCGCGAGGTGCGGCTGCTGATCCGCGACCTCGCCGCGGAGGGCTCGACCGTGCTGGTGTCGTCGCACCTGCTGTCGGAGATCGAGCAGGTCTGCTCGCACGTCGGCGTCATGAGCGCCGGGCACCTGGTGGCGCAGGGCGGCATCGAGCAGGTGCGCGGCGCCGCCCGCACCCGCGTCGACGTCGAGGTGTCGGACGTCGAGGGCGCCGCCGACCTGCTGCGCCGACAGGGTCTCGACGGCGTGCGCACCGACCACGGCACCGTGGTGGCCGAGCTCGGCGACGCCGACCCCGAGCGGGTGCTCGCGGCGCTGGTGACCGCCGGCGTCGGCGTCCGGCAGTTCGTGCTGCACCGCCCGACGCTCGAGGACCTGTTCGTGCAGCTCACCGGGGAGGGCTTCGATGTCGAGCGCTGACACGCTGGCCCGGCCGGCCGCCCCGCGCGGCGCGGTCGCCGCCACCGACCTGCGGTTCCTCGGGTCCGAGCTGCGGCTCGTCATGACCCGCCGGCGCAACCTGGCCCTGCTCGCGGTGCTGGCCATGGCGCCGGTGCTCATCGGCGTCGCGGTCAAGGTCACCGCGGCCGACGTCGAGCCCGGCGACGGCCCCCCGTTCTTCGCGAGCATCACGCAGAACGGCATCTTCCTCGCGTTCACCGCGCTGGTGGCGGCCCTGCCGGCGTTCCTGCCGCTCGCCGTCGGCGTCGTCAGCGGTGAAGCCGTTGCGGGAGAGGCGAACCTGGGCACCCTGCGGTACCTGCTCGTGACGCCGGTCAACCGCACGCGGTTGCTCGCGGTGAAGTACGTCTCGGTCGTCTTCTACGGGCTGGTGGCCGCGCTCGTCGTCGCGGCGTCCGGCGTGATCACCGGCGCGCTGCTCTTCCCGGTCGGCGACGTCACGCTGATCTCCGGCTCGACCGTGGGCTACGGCGACGGCCTGCTGCGAGCGCTGCTGGTGGCGCTCTACGTCGCCGCCTGCCTCGCCGCGGTCGCTGCCATCGGCGTCTTCGTCTCGACGCTCACCGAGGTGCCGATCGCGGCCATGGCCACGACCGTCGTGCTGGTGCTGGTGCTCGAGATCCTCGACAGCATCCCCCAGCTCGACTTCCTCGACCAGTGGCTGATGACCCACCACTGGCTCGCCTTCGGCGACCTGCTGCGCGACCCGATCGCCCTGCACGCGATCGGCGTCGGCCTGCTGGTGCAGCTCGGCTGGGTGGCCGTGATGCTGGCCGCCGCGTGGGCGCGGCTGACCAGCAAGGACGTCACCAGCTAGCCCGCCCCGCGCCCGGCCCCGGCACCGGACGACGTACCCTCCCGGTGCCGCACGACGTCCGCGCGGCCGAGAGGGGATCCGGCGTGTGCGCTGCCTGCGGGGTGCCCGGCCACGTGGCCGAGCCGGACGTGCTCACCGCCGCGCCGCCGACCGCCGACCTGGCGACGTCCGCCGCACCGGCCGCGCCCGTCGCCCGGTTCGCGGCGCTGCGCAACCGCGACTGCCGGCCGTACCTGATCGGCACCGGCCTGTCGATGATGGCCGACAACGTCGAGCACGTCATCACCTACTGGGTGCTGTGGCAGACGTTCCACTCGCCGGCGCTCACCGGCTTCCAGGTGATCAGCCACTGGGTGCCGTTCCTGCTCTGCTCGGTGTGGTTCGGGTCGCTCGCCGACCGACACGACTGCCGCCGCGTCATCCAGGCCGCGCAGGCGCTGTTCATGCTCGTCTCCGTCGCCTGGGGCGTGCTGTTCCTCACGGGCACGCTGCGCATCTGGGAGGCCTGCGTGCTGCTGGTGCTGCACGGGCTGGCCGGGTCGCTGTGGGGGCCGGGCGAGCAGCTGATGCTGCACGACTTCGTCGGCCGCGACGAGCTGCCGAGCGCGGTGCGGCTCAATGCGACGTTCCGCAGCCTGGGCATCCTGTTCGGGCCGGTGGTCGGCTCCGCGCTGCTCCTGGGGCTCGGGCCGACGCGAGGCATCTTCGCCAACGTGCTGATCTACCTGCCGCTCACGCTGTTCCTGTTCCGCACGAAGTTCACCGGGCACACCCGCGAGGGCGCTGCGCGACGTCCGCGGGTCGGGGCGCTGGACGCGCTGCGGGTGCTGCGCGACGTCAGCAGCGACCGCACGCTGGTGAGCATGGTCGTGCTCGCCGGACTCGGGTCGTTCTTCGTCGGCGCCTCGCTGCAGAGCTCGATGCCGATCTTCGCCCACGACCTCGGCGCGGGCGGCGCGGGCACGGCGTACGGCGTCCTGCTGTTCGCGAACGGCGCCGGCGGAGTCATCGGCGGCGTGCTGCTGGAGGCGACCGGCCGCATCCGCCCCACGGTGCGGACGGCGGTGGTCAGCACGCTCGTCTACGGCGTCACCACCCTCGGCTTCGCGCTGACCGGCAGCTACCTCGCGGCCGTCGGCCTGCTGCTCGTGGGCGGCGTCGCCAACCTGGCCTCGATGTCGATCGGCCAGACCATCGTGCAGCTGCGCGCCCCCGCCGCCGACCGCGGCCGCGTCGTCGGGCTCTACGGCATGTCGGCCAACGGCCTGCGGGCCGGCAGCGGCTTCACCGTCGGGCTGCTGGGCGCGGCCGTCGGCGTGCACGTGTCGCTCGGGCTCAGCGCCGCGGCCCTGGTGCTCGGCACCCTGCTCGCCGGCGTCGTCGCCCTGCGCGCGCTGCGCCCCACCACCACCTGACCACCCCCGCCGAGCTGCGAGCAGTGGTTGACCTGCAGGCCCGGCGGTCGACCACTACCCGCAACTCGGCGTGAGCCTGGTCAGAGGCCGGGGCCCTTGGCGCGGACGGCGTCGACCGCGGTCATCGCCTCGCGCAGCTCACCCAGCCAGGCCTCGGCGTGCCGGCCGGTGAGCCGCACGCACCAGACCAGGGCCTCGGCGCGCGAGCGGGCCACGCCGGAGGCGACGAGCGTGTCGAGCACCTGCCGCTCGGGCTGCCGCAGCCGGGTCATCACCGGCACGGCCAGGTGCGTGAACAGCTCGCGGTGCTCCCCCACGACCACGCCCCAGGCCACCTTGCGGCCGTAGCGGTGCTCGGTCTCGTCGGCGATCGCCATCCGCTGGCGCCGCGTGCTCTCGCGCCAGGAGGTGGCCCGGCCGGCCGCGGCCGCCGCCTGCTCGGGCTCGCCCGCGGCCTCGGGCAGCTGCGGTGCGTCGACGTGCACGACCACCGTGATCTCGTCCTTGTCGACCGTCACCTCGGGGGCGGTCTGCGTCCACTCCTGCGGCAGCCGGCCGGTCAGCCAGCCGCGCACCTCGTCCGTCGTCGTCATGCCTCACGATTACATGATTACAGAGTTTGTGCAACGAACGTCTGGTGCCGAATCGACCGAACCGGGCGACACTGGACGGGCGACGGTCAGGACGAGGCCGTCCACCCCACGACGAGGTGGAGGACGAGCTCTATGACGATCACCAGCACCCGCACCGAACCGCAGATCGACCTGACGATCCGGCCGGCGCTCCCGACCCAGGGCACCGACCCGGTGGAGCAGCTGCGCGCCGCGTACGCCGACCGGCTGGCTGCCATCCGCAACGGCGCCGACCCCGACTCGCTGAGCGCGAACGCCGAGCGCATCCGCGAGCTCGAGCAGACCGTGCACGACCACAGCGCCGCCGGGGTCACGCTGATCCCCGACACCGCGCTGTTCCTGGGCTGACCCAGGTCGTCCCCCGTGCCGGCGCGCGGCACCCGCCGCGTGCTGGCACGGTGGACGGCGTGACCGCAGCCCTGCTCGACGTCGACGGCACGCTCGTCGACAGCAACTACCACCACGTCATCGCCTGGAGCCGGGCCTTCGCTCGCCACGACCTGCACCCGAGCCTCTGGCAGATCCACCGCGCCATCGGCATGGGCGGCGACAAGCTGGTCGAGGCCGTCGCCGGCGACGACGTCGAGGAGCGCCTCGGTGACGCGCTGCGCGACGGGTGGGAGGAGGAGTTCGCGCCCCTGCTCGGCGAGATCCAGCCCGTCGAGGGCGCTCGCGACCTGATCGCCGCCCTGGCCGACCGCGGCTTCCAGGTGGTGCTGGCGACGTCCGGCAAGCCCGACCAGGTCGACCACTTCCTCGACCTCCTGCAGTGCCGTGACCTGCTGACCGCGTGGACGACGTCCGAGGACGTCGGCTCGACGAAGCCCGACACCGACCTCATCGAGGAGTCGCTGCGGCGCGCCGGGCAGGAGCGGGGCATCATGCTCGGCGACTCGCGCTGGGACTTCGAGTCGGCGCGGCGAGCGGGCGTGCAGGGGGTCGGCGTGCTGACCGGCGGGTTCAGCGAGCCCGAGCTGCGCGACGCCGGTGCGGACGAGGTCTGGCGGCGGGTCGACGACCTGCTCGAGCGGCTCGACGAGAGCCTGCTCGCGGCGCCGTGACCAGGTCGGCGCCGGACGCCGCGCCCGACGGCCGCGACGAGAGCGCCACCGAGCGGGCCGACCGCAACTGGAACGAGCTGCTGCAGGAGCTGCGGGTCACCGAGACCGGCGTCCAGGTGCTCACCGGGTTCCTGCTGACGGTGCCGTTCCAGCAGCGTTTCGCCGACCTCGACCGGTTCCAGCGCGGCACCTACGTCGTGGCGGTGCTGCTCTCGGCGACCGCCACCATGCTCGTGGTGTCACCCGTCAGCTGGCACCGCATCCTGTTCCGGCACCAGCGCAAGCCGCTGCTCGTGCGCACCGCCGACCGGTTCGCGCGCGCCGGGCTGGTGGTCCTCGCGGCAGCGATCACCGCGGTCATCGTGCTGGTGCTCGACGTCGTGACCGACGACCGCTGGATCGGTCTGGCCGTCGGTGCGGTGGCGCTGCTGGCGTTCACCGTGTTCTGGTTGCTGCTCCCCCTGCTGGTCCGACAGAGGAGTTCCCGTGGCTGATGGTCCCGACGTCACCGACGCGCTCGGCGTGCTCGGCAACGCGCTGGAGAAGGTGGAGCGGGCGCGCGGGCGCCTCTACGACTTCCACCAGCTCACCGGTGCCGCCGACCTGGCGCTGAGCGAGGCGATCGACGCGCTGCGCGAGGTGGGCCTGACCGAGCAGGCCGATCGGCTCGACCGCGAGCTGGTCGGACGCAACGTGGTCGCCGACCGCTGGACCTTCCAGCTCGTCGAGGACTACGACGACAACTACTACGGCGTCTTCCGTGAGCTCGAGCAGTGGGTGCGCGACAGCGTCGGCGAGCCGCGCCGGCACGCGGCGGAGCAGCGCATGAAGGACGAGCGCCGCAGCCGCGGCGTCACCGGTCACGAGGCCGGGCCGCCCAGCCACCCCACCGGCGAGGCCGGGTAGCCTCCAGCGGTGACCGAGACCGCCGCGCCGCAGCCCACCCGGGCCGGACGTCGGCGGGCGCGGCGCGCGGTGGTGCAGCGGGTCGAGCGCATCGCGCCGTCGATGGTGCGGGTGGTGCTCGGCGGCCCCGGCCTGGCCGACTTCCCGGCGGCCGTGCACACCGACGCGTACGTCAAGCTGGTGTTCCAGCACCCGGACGCACCCTGGCAGGGTGACCTCGACCTCGAGGCCGTCCGCGAGCAGCTGCCGCCCGAGCAGTGGCCGCGGCAGCGCACCTACACCGTGCGCCGGTGGGACCCGGTCACTCGTGAGCTGACGGTCGACCTCGTGGTGCACGGCGACGTCGGCCTCGCGGGTCCGTGGGCCGACCGGGCCCGGCCCGGCGACGAGCTGCACCTGCTGGGCCCGGGCGGCGGCTACGCCCCCGACCCCGCTGCCGACTGGCTGCTGCTGGCCGGCGACGAGAGCGCGCTGCCGGCGATCGCGGCGTCCGCCGAGGCGCTGCCGGCCGGCGTGCACGCACGGGTGCTGGTCGAGGTGGCCGGCTCGGACGACGAGGTCGAGGTGACGGCGCCGAGCGGCGTCCGGGTCACCTGGCTGCACCGCGGTGCGCGGCCGGTCGGCGAGGCGCTCGTGGCCGCCGTGCGCGACGCCGGGCCGCTGCCCGGGCGCGGCCAGGCCTTCGTGCACGGCGAGGCGGCCTTCGTGCGCGAGCTGCGCCGCGTGCTGCGCACCGACTGGGGCCTGCAGCGCGACCAGCTGTCGGTGTCGGGCTACTGGCGGCACGGCGTCGACGACGAGGGCTGGCGCGCGGGCAAGCGGGCGTGGAACGAGCAGGTCGAGGCCGACGACCGCGCCGCCGGGCTCGACGACGGCTGAGCGCCGCACCTGGCGGCCTGCGACGCGCGTCACCCGTTCGCCGACCTCAAGACGTCTCGGGCGCCGGTCGATGGGCTGACGTGCCCGAACCGACCGACGCGATGCCGCCTGCCGGCCCGCCCTCGGTCGACCTCGTCTTCGACGCGACGCCCATGGGCATGGCCATCGTGTCGGCCGAGGGCGTCTACCAGCGGGTCAACCGGGCCTACGCGGCGATGATCGGCCGGCTGCCCGAGCAGATGGTCGGTCGCAGCTGGCGGGACTTCAACACCGACCGCCAGGTGGTCGCCGACGTCAGCGAGCTGGGCCACGTGCTCGACCGGCACGAGGGCGTGGTGCTGCACGAGAAGGAGTACCTGCACCGCGACGGCTCCCGCGTGCCGGCGCAGCTCTCGCTGTCGATGGTGCGGACGCCGGGGGCGGAGCCGGTGCTGCTCGTGCAGGCGGAGACGCTCGGGGCGCAGCAGCTGGCCCAGCGGCGCCTGCGCGAGGTGCACTCGACGTACGACGGCGTGGTCGCCGTCGACCCCGTCGGCCGCGTCGTGGGGTGGGACGTCGGGGCCGAGCGCCTGTTCGGCGTGCCGGCCGCCGAGGTGACGGGGCGCGGCATCGACCAGCTGCTGCCGCGGTCGGAGGACCCCGAGCACCAGCGCGTGATCCAGGCACTGTGCCGCGGCGAGGTGCCCCGGCTGCCCGGCGGCACCCTCGAGGCGCAGCTGCGGCGCGCGGACGGCACGCCGCTGTGGATCGAGATGTCGCTCACCGGCGACACCGGCCTCTCCCACGCGCACCTGGTCGTGCGGCTGCGCGACGTCACCGACCGCCGGACGGCCGAGCTCTGCGCGAACCTGGTGCGCACCGCGGCCAGCACGGCGAACTCCGCCGACAACCTGGCCGACAGCGCCCAGCAGGTGCTGCACGACGTCTGCAGCCGGCTGGGGTGGGTCGCCGGCCGGGCGTGGACGGGTGGCGACGCCCCGGCGTCCTGGTACGTGCGCGAGCACCGGCACCCGGCGGGCGAGGTCTGCCCGTTGGAGGCCCACCGCGCGCTCGGATCCACCGACCACCTGCGGCGGATGGCGCGGCGCGGCACCGCGGTGCTGCACACCGCCGACCTGACCCGTGGTGACGTCCGCGACGCCCTCGCCACCTGCGGCGTGCAGCGCGTCGTCTCGGTCCCGGTGGTCGCCGGGGGCGACGTCGCCGGCCTCTTCGCGTTCTACGTGCCGCGCGGCGCGCCCGCCGGCGAGCAGGTGCTGCAGGCGATCGAGCAGGTGGGCCTGCTGCTCGGGCAGGTCGTCGAGCGCGAGCGGTCGATGCAGCGCCTCGCCTTCCAGGCCGCGCACGACCCGCTCACCTCGCTGGCCAACCGCCGCCGCGTGCTGGAGGAGATCAGCGTCGTCCAGCAGCGGATGGCCGACGGCAGCGAGCAGGGCCGGGCCGCCGTGCTCATCGTCGACGTCGACCGGTTCAAGCTGGTCAACGACTCGCTCGGGTACGTCGCGGGCGACGTCGTGCTGCAGGAGGTCGCCACCCGGCTGCGCGCGGTGGTGCCCGCCGAGCAGCTCGTCGGCCGGCTGGGCAGCGACGAGTTCGTGGTGCTGCACCGCGGCGAGGTGCTGGCCGACGGCGACGCCGCGCCGCCCGGCACCGCGCTCGCGGAGCAGCTGATGGCCGCGCTCACGACGAGCCTCGACGTCGCCGGGCAGCGGGTGCCGCTGCACGTCAGCATCGGCGTCTGCCCGCTCGGCCCCGACCACGCGGAGGCGGCGCACTACCCGGCCGCCGTGCTGCGCGACGCCGACGCCGCGCTGCGGCTGGCCAAGCGGCGCGGCCGCTCGCGCGTCGAGGTGTTCGACGCCCTGCTGCGCAGCGACACGATGACCCGCATGAGCGACGAGGCCGCGCTCGGCCAGGCGATCGCCGTCGACGGCCTCGAGCTGCACTACCAGCCGATCATGTCGCTCGGCGAGGGCGTGCCGACCGGCGTCGAGGCGCTGGTGCGATGGTCGCGACCCGGGCACGGCATGGTCTCGCCCGGCGAGTTCATCCCGCTCGCCGAGGAGAGCGGGCTGATCGTCGAGCTCGGCCGCTGGGTGCTGCGCCGCGCCTGCGCCGACGCCGCCCGCTGGCCGACGCTGCTGCCCGAGCTGCACCGCACCAGCGTCAGCGTCAACGTCTCCAGCCGGCAGCTGCTGCACCCCCGGTTCCTCGACCACGTCGACGAGGCGCTGCTCGAGTCCGGTCTGCCGGCCACGCGGCTGATCGTCGAGATCACCGAGAGCGTGCTGATCGACGACACCCAGACCGTCGACGGCGTGCTGAAGTCGTTGCGCCGCAGGGGGATCCGCCTCGCGCTCGACGACTTCGGCACCGGCTACAGCTCGCTCGGCTACGTCAAGGCGCTGCCCGTCGACATCCTGAAGATCGACAAGAGCTTCGTCGACCCGATCACCGGCGTCGACGAGGGCACCGCGTTCAGCGAGGTCGTGCTGAAGCTCGCCGAGGCGACCGGCCTGCGCACCGTCGCCGAGGGCGTCGAGTCGGCGCACCAGGCCGAGGCGCTGGCCCGCCTCGGCTGCCACAGCGGCCAGGGCTTCCTCTGGTCGCGCCCCCTGCCCGAGCACGAGCTGCTGCACCGCATCGCCCAGCTGCGCGCGCACGCCTGAGCGCGCCGGCCGGACATCAGCCTGACGTCAGCCGGACGTCAGGCGGGTCAGCACGATGTGCGACCGGGTCTGCTGCACGACGCCCTCGCCGCGGATCGCCTCGAGCGCGCGCTGCAGGTGCTCGATGTCCTCGACGCGCAGGTGCAGGATCGCGTTCGCCTCACCGGTGACCGTGAACGCCGAGGTGACCTCGGGCATCCGGGCCACCAGGTCGGCGATGTCGTCGCGGCTGGTCCTGCCCTGGCAGAACAGGTCGACGATGGCCTCCACCTGCCAGCCGGCGGCCTCGGGGTCGACGTCGGCGTGGAACCCGCGGATCACGCCGGCGTCGAGCATCCGGTCGACCCGTCGCTTCACCGCGGGCGCGCTCAGCCCCACCGAGGCGCCGATCGTCGAGTACGACGTCCGCGCATCGTTGCGCAGGAGGCTCATGATCTGACGGTCGACGCCGTCGAGACGCAACGAACTGCTCATGCGACGCAATGGTACGTCGTTGATCGCCGCCCTCGGCATGCCGACAATGAGAGAACGTTGCGCCCGGCCCGGGCGCCCTGTGCCCGAGAGGGGGATCCGTGCTCGACACGCCCGTCGCACCCACCCTGCCGCCCGTCCAGCGTCCGTCCGAGGAGCAGCAGCCGGTGCGGGTCGCCCGCCCGCGCAGCTACGTGATGTGCCGCCCGACCTACTTCGACGTCGAGTACGCGATCAACCCCTGGATGGACCCGACGCTCGCCGTCGACCGCGAGCTCGCGCTGCGCCAGTGGCAGGGGCTGGTCGACGCCTACCGCGCGCTCGGCCACGAGGTGCGGGTCGTGGAGGGCGTCGAGGGCCTGCCCGACATGGTGTTCGTCGCCGACAGCGGGCTGGTCGTCGACGGCGTGGGCGTGGGCGCGCGGTACCTGTCGCCGATGCGGCAGGCCGAGGCGCCCGCCGTGCAGGCCTGGCTGCGCGACCAGGGGGTCGTCGACCTCCACATGCCGACGTTCGTGAACGAGGGCGAGGGCGACTTCCTGGTCGTCGGCGGCCTCGTGCTCGCCGGCACCGGGTTCCGCACCGACCTCGCCGCCCACCACGAGGCGCAGGAGCACCTCGGCGTCCCGGTCGTCAGCCTGCAGCTCGTCGACGCCCGCACCTACCACCTCAACACCGCGCTCGGCGTCCTCGACGACCGCACCGTGGCGTACTACCCGCCCGCGTTCAGCGACGGCAGCCGGCGGGTGCTCGAGCGGCTCTTCCCGGACGCCGTGATCGCCACCGCCGAGGACGTCTCGTGGCTCGGCCTCAACCTGGTGAGCGACGGCCGCAACGTCGTCCTCCCCGCCCAGGCGACCCGCCTCGCCGACGAGCTGCGCCTGCGCGGCTACCACCCAGTCCCCGTGGACCTGTCCGAGCTGCGCAAGAGCGGCGGCTCGGCCAAGTGCTGCACCCTCGAGCTGCACAGGAGCACCCGATGACCCAGACCACCGACCGCCCGGCGTCCGCCGTCACCCCCACGACCGAGCACGAGCTCGAGCGGGCCGAGGCGCACAGCGCGCACAACTACCACCCGCTGCCCGTCGTGGTCGCCGAGGCCGAGGGCGCCTGGGTGACCGACGTCGACGGCAAGCGGTACCTCGACATGCTGGCCGGCTACTCCGCGCTGAACTTCGGCCACCGCCACCCGGCGCTCGTCGAGGCCGCCAAGCAGCAGCTCGACCGCGTCACCCTGACCAGCCGCGCGTTCCAGCACGACGGCTTCGCCGCCTTCTGCGAGGACCTGTCGCGGCTCACCGGCAAGCAGGCGGTGCTGCCGATGAACACCGGCGCCGAGGCCGTCGAGACCGCGCTGAAGCTGGCCCGCAAGTGGGGCTACGACGTCAAGGGCGTGCCGGCCGACACCGCGCACATCGTGGTCGCGGGCGAGAACTTCCACGGCCGCACCATCGCGATCGTCGGCTTCTCGACCGACCCCGACGCCCGCGACGGCTTCGGCCCGTTCGCGCCCGGCTTCACCGTCGTGCCCTACGGCGACGCCGAGGCGCTGGCCGCCGCGATCACGCCGTCCACCGTCGGGGTGCTGCTGGAGCCGGTGCAGGGCGAGGCCGGCGTCGTCGTCCCCCCGAAGGGGTACCTGACCGCTGTCCGGGACATCTGCACCCGCGAGCGCGTGCTGATGCTCGCCGACGAGGTGCAGTCGGGGCTCGGCCGCACCGGCCACACGTTCGCCTGCGACGCCGAGGGCGTCGTGCCCGACGTGTACGTGATGGGCAAGGCGCTCGGCGGCGGCATCCTGCCGGTGTCGGGCATCGCGGCCGACCGCGACGTCATGGACGTGCTGCACCCGGGCCAGCACGGCTCGACGTTCGGCGGCAACCCGCTGGCCTGCGCCGTCGCCCGCGCGGTCATCGCGCTGCTCGAGACCGGCGAGCCGCAGGCCCGCTCGCGCGAGCTCGGCGAGCACCTGCACGCCCGGCTGCGCGCCCTGCCGTCGGACCTCGTGGGCGAGGTGCGCGGCGTCGGGCTGTGGGCCGGCGTCCAGCTCGCCGACGGGATGCCCCGCGCCCGCCTGGTCTGCGAGCGGCTGCTCGAGCGCGGCGTGCTCGCCAAGGACACCCACGAGCACACCATCCGGCTCGCCCCGCCGCTCGTCGTCACCCGCGAGGAGCTCGACTGGGCGGTCGACCAGCTCGAGGCCGCGATCCTGGACGACGCCTCCCGGGGCTGAGTCGTGGGCGATACTGCCCCCGTGACCGATCTCGTCGTCGCGCGGACCTTCGAGCAGCTCGCCGCACTCGTGGCGGAGCGGCCCGGGGTCGCCGCCGTGCACCAGGCGCTGGTCGACCTGGCGCCGCACGTCGTGCCCGGCTGCGACCACGCCAGCCTCATGCTCGCGAAGGGCAGCGGGTACGTCACCGCGGCGTCCAGCGACCCGACCGGGGCCCTCGTCGACCGCCTCGAGCGGGAGTGCGGCGAGGGTCCCTGCGTCGACGCCATCCGCGAGGTGGCCTACGAGCTGGCCCCGGACGTCGCCGAGGAGTGCTGCTGGCCGGGCCTCGCCGAGCGCGTGCTGCAGGAGTCACCGGTGCGCGGCATGGCCGGCTACCGGATCGTCGTCGAGGACCGCAAGGTCGGTGCGCTGAACCTGTTCTCCGACCGGCCCGGCGGCTTCACCCGCGCCTCCGGCGACGCCGGGGTGCTGCTCGCCGCGTTCGCGACCACGGCGCTGGCCGGCGCGAGCGAGCACGCGCGCGCCGAGAGCCTGTCGCGCGGCCTGCAGAGCAACCGCGAGATCGGCACCGCCGTCGGCCTGCTCATGGCGACCCACGGCGTGAGCGCCGACCGCGCCTTCGAGGTGCTGCGCGAGACGTCGTCCGAGCTGAACGTGAAGCTCGCCGAGCTGGCCCGCCGGGTCGTCGCCGACGCCGAGGCACCCCGCTAGCCAGCAGGTACGACCAGCGACAACCGTGTCGTCTGCTAGGTTGCCTTCAGGTCATCAACCTGCTGGAGGCCGCAGCGGTGCGTACGACGATCGTCGCCGGAGTGCTGCTGCTGTCGGCCTGCAGCGGCAGCGGCGAGCAGGTGGCACCGTCACCCCAGGGCACTGCGACCACCTCGAAGACGCCCGAAGCGCCACTGAGTCCGCAGGTCGCGCCGGCGCTCTACCAGCTGCCGGTGCAGCGCGGCGAGCGAGTGTCCGACGGCGCCCTGGTCGTGCAGAACACGTCGGGCGCGCCGGTGCGGCTGCTGTCCGTCGACGCGCTGTTCCACGACGGCGTGCGACCGAGCGGCACCCAGCTGCTCGCACCCCACCTGGTCGTGCTCGACCAGCGGCAGGCCGACGACTCGGGCCTCGGCATCCAGCGCAGGTACCCGCCGGCGGTCACGGCCGGCGAGTCACGGCGGGTGCTGGCCGGCTCCGTGCTCGAGCCGGGTGCGCGGGCCGCCCTCGTGCTGGGGCTGCGACTCACGAGGGGCGCTGCGACGGTCGTCGCCGTGCGGGTCGTCAGCGACGTCGGCGGTCGCACCGTCGCGCAGCTGGTCGACCACCAGGTCATGCTGTGCACCGGTCGCCCGCGCGGGTCGACCACCTGCCCCGCGCCGTCCTGACCGGAGGCGCTCGCTCAGAGGCCGGCGGCCTCGAGGGCGGCGACCTGCAGCACCGACCAGGGGCTGAGCAGCCAGGGCGAGCTGGCGGCGGTGCGGCGGTACTCGGCCCAGTCGACCCAGCGCCAGTCGCCGACCTCGTCGGGGTCGGGCACCGGGTCGGCGTCGACGGTGGCGGTGAAGACCGGGCAGACCTCGTGCTCGACGAGCCCCTCGGCGGACGTCGCGCGGTAGCTGAAGTCGGGCAGCGCGAGGTCGAGCCGCACGGGCTGGAGCGACAGCTCCGTGGCGAGCCCGCGGCGGGCGGCGTCGGCGAGGGTCTCGTCCGGCGCCGGGTGGCCGCAGCACGAGTTCGTCCAGACGCCGGGGAACGTGCGCTTCACCTGCGCGCGCCGGGTGGTCAGGAAGCGGCCCTCGGCGTCGAACACGTACACCGAGTAGGCGAGGTGCAGCGGGGTGTCGTCGGTGTGCACCTCCGCCTTGGGCATCGTGCCGATCGGCTGGTGGTCGTCGCTCAACAGCACGACGAGGTCGTCGCGGACGCCGCTGCTTGCTTGCATCCCGTCATCATAGGCCGACACGACGGCGGGCCGCTCCCGGCTGCCGGCGACCCGGCGGCCTACCCTGGACGGGTCCCGTCACGTCGCCGCGCCCGAGGGAGCCCCGCATCGCCGACGTCGAGCAGCCTCGCGTGCCGCCCAGGCACCGCGCCGCGCCTGCCGCGCGCCCGACGCGCCGCCGGGTGTCGGCCCGGGTGCGGCGGCGCCGCTCGCTGCTCGCGTTCGTGCTGCTGGTGACCCTGGTGACCCTCACGGTGCGTTCGGTGCACGGCGGCGGCGGCGACCCGGCGGCGGCCCGGCCGGCCCCCCTGCCCACGACCACCCCGACGGCCGGCACCACGCCGTCGAGCGCCACGCCGTCGACCCCTCCCTCGCAGGTCGCCCAGGCCGCGCCCAGCCGGCTCGACCGGCTCGCCGGGCTCGGCCCGCGCACGTCGGCGAAGGTGCCGGCGTCGGCCGGCCAGGTGGTCGTCGTCCAGGGCGACGACGCCGACGGCGGGACCTCGCGGATCGCGCTGTACCAGCGCAGCGGGTCGACGTGGACGCGCACCGCCGGGTGGAGCGGGCACAACGGCGCCAAGGGGTGGACGACGGCGCACCGCGAGGGCGACCTGCGCACCCCGGTCGGCGTGTTCACGCTCAGCGACGCGGGCGGCAGGATGGCCGACCCCGGCACGAAGCTGCCGTACCACCGCTCGACGAAGTTCGAGCCGTCGGGCAGCGCGGTGTTCGGCGACTCGCTGGCCGGCAGCTTCGACTACGTCGTGGCCGTCGACTTCAACCGGCAGCGCGGGGTCTCGCCGCTCGACACCACCCGCCCGCAGGGGTGGGACCGGGGCGGCGGCATCTGGCTGCACGTCGACCACGACGGGCCGACGCACGGGTGCGTCTCGGTGCCGGAGGCCGGCATGCGCACCCTGCTGCGCGCGCTCGACCCCGCCCAGCACCCCGTCGTCGTGATGGGCGACGCGACGCGGCTGCGCGCCTAGCCCTCGCGCTCGGCCTCGTCGCGCAGCTCGACGACGCGCTCGCGCACCCGCTCGGGCACGAGGTCGAGCAGCTGGTCGGATCGCAGCGGCAGGTCGAGCAGGCTCAGCCTGACCCGGCTGCGGCTGGCGTGCTGGCCGGCCGAGAGCCGCACCACCCGGGCGGCGTCCTCGCGCAGCGTGGCCTCGACGACCTGACCGGCGTGCAGCGTGGCCGCCGGGGTGCCGTCGACCTCGACGCCGAGCTCGGCGCTGTCGGGGGCGACGCGCAGCCGCACGTGGTCGTCCGGCCCGAGCACCACCGCCCGGCTGATGCCCGCCGTCGGCGCCACCGGCGTCACGACCACGACCTGGGCGGACGGCGACACGACCGGCCCGCCGGCGGCGAAGTTGTAGGCCGTGCTGCCGGTCGCGGTCGAGACGACGAGCGCGTCGCAGCGGTAGTAGCCGTAGTCCTGGCCGTTCACCGACAGGTCGACCGACGCCAGGCCCTGGCGGCCGAGCCGGGCGAGCACGAGGTCGTTGAAGCCCGCGGTGGTGGCCAGCTCGACGTCGTCGCTCGTGACGTCGAGGCAGGCGTGCGGCTCGAGGGTGACCTCCTCGGTCACCAGCCGGGCCAGGGCGTCCGACAGCTCGTCGGGGGTGACCTCGACGAGGAACCCGAGGTTGCCGTGGTTGACGCCGAGCACCGGCACCCGGCGCGGCATCGACAGCCGCATCGCGCCGAGCATGGTGCCGTCGCCGCCGAGGCTCACGACGCCGTCGACGACGTCGGCGAACACCTCGTCGGGCACCGGCTGCGCACCGGCC
Source organism: Angustibacter aerolatus (assembly GCF_054776675.1). NCBI lineage: Bacteria > Bacillati > Actinomycetota > Actinomycetes > Kineosporiales > Kineosporiaceae > Angustibacter > Angustibacter aerolatus. The sequence goes on along the minus strand of NZ_BAAHBM010000007.1, from coordinate 57,351 downwards.
GCGCGCTCGGCGTCCGACTGGCGCACGACGACGTGCACGCCGTGCTCGCTGCCCCAGCGCACGATCCGGTCGACGCTGACGTCGACCGGTCTCGTGGGGTGCACGACGAGGCCCACGGTCGTGCGGGCGCTGTGGTCACCGGAGCCCAGGGTCCCCATGCGGGCACTGTACGGGCGCGACGCGTCGGCGGCTCCGTGCGCAGGCAACGGGTGCCGAGCTGCGACTCGTGGTCGTTCCCGGGCCCCTCCGGTCAACCACTGGGCGCATCTCGGCGGGAGAGGGCACGGCGCCGGGCGCTGGTGAGGGTGCGGGCCGCAGAGCGCAGCGCCCCCGGGTCGCCCGCTTCGACCGCCCCGGCGAGGCCGAGCACCGCCAGCCCGGCGTCGTCGAGGTCGCACCGGCCGACCACCGCGTGCACCGGCACCCCCTTGGCAGCCGCCCGCCGCGCCACCCCGGCCACCACCTTGCCCTCCGCCGTCTGCGCGTCGAGCCGGCCCTCGCCGGTGAGCACCAGGTCGGCGCCGCCGAGCAGCGCGTCGAAGCCCACGGCGTCGAGCACCGCCGGGACGCCCGGCACGAGCTCGGCGCCGAGGTCGGCCCACAGGGCGCCGCTCAGCCCGCCCGCCGCGCCGGTCATCGGCCGCCCCCGCGGGTCGCGGGGCAGCCAGGCCGCGGTCGCCAGCAGCCGGGACGTCAGGCGCGCCACCGTCTCGGCGTCGGCGCCCTTCTGCGGGCCGTAGACCTCGGCGGCTCGCTCGTACGGCGTGCGGACGTCGCAGAGCACCGTCAGGTGGGCGCCGAGCTGGCCGCCGCCCGCCCGCACCGCCTGCAGCGCGCCGAGCCCGCCGTCGGTGGTCGCGCTGCCGCCCACCCCGAGCAGGATGCGCTGCGCGCCCGCGCGAGCGGCGGCCACCAGCAGCTCGCCGGTGCCCGTGGTGGTGGCCGCCTCGGCGGTGCCGGGCCCGGGGTGCACGAGGTGCAGCCCGCTGGCGGTCGCCGTCTCGACCACGGCGGTGCCGTCGGCGGCCAGCACGAAGGACGCCGGCACCGGGTCGCCGAGCGGACCGGTGGCCACGACCTCCACCAGGTCGCCCCCGAGCGCTGCGCGCAGCACCTCCGCAGTGCCCTCGCCGCCGTCGGCCAGCGGGCAGCGCACCGGCTCGCCGCCGGCCTCGGCCACGCCCTCGGCGAGCGCCCGCGCCACGACGTCCGCCGACATGGTGCCCTTGAACGCGTCGGGTGCCAGCACGACCCTCACGCCGGGCAGTGTGCCAGCGGGCAGGCGGCGGTGACCACGACGTACTGTCGCCCGCGTGAGCGACGTCGCCCCCGTGGCCCCGCGGTGACCGCGGCCGAGCTGACGGCGCTCGACTGGTCGGTGCTGGCGCTCGGCGGCCTGCTGATCGGGTTCTCGAAGACCGCTTTCGGCGGCATGGGCACGATGGCGGCGGTGGCGTTCGCGCTGGTGCTGCCGACCCGGGCCTCGACCGGCACCATCCTGCCGCTGCTGCTGGTGGGCGACGTGATCGCCGTCGCGCTCTACCGGCGGCACGCCGACCGCGGCGTGCTGCTGCGGCTGCTGCCCTCGCTCGTGGTCGGCATGCTCGTCGGCGTCGCGTTCCTGCGGGCCGTCGACGACCTGGTGCTGCGCCGCACGCTCGGCGTGCTGCTCCTGGTGCTGGCGCTGCTGCAGGTGCTGGACGTGCTGCGGCACAGGGGTTCTGCGCGTCGGGAGGCTCCGGAGCACTCGCCGGCACGCGCGCGCACGCTCGCGGCGCTGGCCGGCGGCGGCACCGGCTTCAGCACGATGGTGGCCAACGCCGCCGGGCCGATCTCGTCGATGTACCTGCTGCTGATGCGGGTGCCGAAGATGGCGTTCGTCGGCACGGTCGCCTGGCTGTTCTTCCTGCTGAACGTCGTGAAGGTGCCGTTCAGCGCGGGCCTGGGCCTGCTCACCGCCGAGTCGCTGCGCATCGACGTCCCGCTGGTGCCCGCGGTGCTGGTGGGCGCCGCCGTCGGGTCGAGGGTGCTGCGACTGGTGCCGCAGCTGGTGTTCGAGCGCATGACCCTGGCGCTGACTGCGGTCGCCGCCGTGCTGCTGCTCGTGACCTGACACCCGGGTATCACCGGCGCCGCGGGCCGCTCCTCATGGGGGACGACGACCCGGGAGCCCGCGATGCGCACACCGACCCACCCGTTCAGCGCCCTCGCGCAGCACCTCGTCGTGCCGGACGTCGACCGGTCGCCGGGACGCAGCCGCTCAGTGGCTGGCGATCATCAGCAGGTTGCCGCAGGTGTCGTCGAGCACCGCCGTGGTGAAGCCGCCCATGTCGACGGGCTCCTGGGTGAACCGCACGCCCAGACCGCGCAGCCGCTCGAACTCGGCGCGCACGTCGGGCACCTCGAAGGACGTGAACGGGACGCCGTCGGCGACGAGCGCCGCCTTGAACGGCCGCGCCGCGGGGTGCTCGTCCGGCTCCAGCACCAGCTCCACGCCGTCGGGGTCCTCCGGTGACACGACGGTGAGCCAGCTGTGCTCGCCCATCGGCACCTCGGTCTTCTTCGTGAACCCGAGCACCTCGGTGTAGAACCGCAGCGCCTTGCGCTGGTCGTCGACCAGCACGCTCGTGACGGTGATCCTCATGCCCTCTCCTCCGGGTCGGTCAGCCATCGGTCGACGGCCGCACGCAACGGCGACGCGTCGAGGAAGTGCAGCTTCGTGCGGCCCTCGCGGCGGGTCGTGACCAGGCCGGCGCGCTCGAGCACGTCGAGGTGCTGCGAGACGGCCTGCCGCGTCGAACCGAGCCCGTGCCGCGTGATCAGCCGGCCGCACAGCTCGAACAGGGTCTGGCCGTCGCGCTCGTGCAGCTCGTCGAGCAGCGCGCGCCGGGTCGGGTCCGCGAGGGCCTTGTACACGTCGCCCACGGCCACACCATAGGCAAGCACGCGCTTGCCTGACAAGAGCCGGGTGCCGACGGGGCGTGGGATGATCGACGGCGTGAGCCTGCTGCCGTCCGGCGAACCCCGTCCGCGGTACGACCTCGAACGGTTGCTGGCCGTGGCGGTGCAGGTGTTCATCGAGCGCGGCTACGACGCGACGAGCATGCACGACGTCTCCGCGGCGTCCGGGCTGTCGAAGTCCTCGCTCTACCACCACGTCACCAGCAAGGAGCAGCTGCTGCGGCTGGCGCTCGAGCGCGCCCTCGAGCCGCTGCTCGCCAGCACCGAGGAACCCGAGGCGCTGCACGGCCGGGCGATCGACCGCCTGCGGCACCTGGTGCGGCGCGACGTGCAGGTGCTGGCCGAGCAGCTGCCCTACGTCACCCTGCTGCTGCGCGTGCACGGCAACACCGAGACCGAGCGCTGGGCCCTCGACCAGCGCCGCCGCTTCGACCGCATCGTCGCCGGCCTGGTGCAGCAGGCCGTCGACGAGGGCGACGTGCGCCCCGACGTCGACGCCCGCACCACCGCGCGCCTCGTCTTCGGCGTCGTCAACTCGCTCGTCGAGTGGTACCGCCCGGGCAGCGACCGAACCCCCGCCCAGCTCGCCGACCAGGTCGAGCAGCTCGTGCTGCGCGGCATCACCGCCTGACCGTCGCCCCTCGAAGGGTGCGTGCGCCACACGAAGCGGCCGGCCCTACCGCTTCGGGCGGTGGTCGACGATGCGGCGCATCTTGCCGAGCGAGCGCTCGACGCCGTCGGGGGCGACGACGTCGACGGCGACGGTGACGCCGATGCTGCTCTTCACCAGCTGGCGCAGCCGGGCGCCGGCGGCGTGGCCGGCCTCCGCCGAGACCCCCTCGCGACGCTCGACGAGCACGGTCATCGCATCGAGGACGCCCTCGCGGTCGAGCACGCACTGGAAGAACGGCGACAGCTCGGGGGTGCGCAGGATCAGCTCCTCGACCTGCGTCGGGAAGAGGTTCACGCCGCGCAGGATGATCATGTCGTCGGTGCGGCCGGTGATCTTCTCGATGCGGCGCATCGTGCGGGCGGTGCCGGGCAGCAGACGGGTCAGGTCGCGGGTGCGGTAGCGCAGCACCGGCATCGCCTGCTTGGTGAGCGAGGTGAGCACGAGCTCGCCCTCCTCGCCGTCCGGCAGCACCTCGCCGGTGAGCGGGTCGACGACCTCCGGGTAGAAGTGGTCCTCCCAGACGTGCAGGCCGTCCTTCGTCTCGACGCACTCGCAGGCCACGCCGGGGCCGATCACCTCCGACAGCCCGTAGACGTCGACGGCGTGCATGTCGAGCAGCTGCTCCATCTCGTGACGCATGTCGTTGGTCCACGGTTCGGCACCGAACACGCCGACCTGCAACGAGGTGGACGCCGGGTCGATGCCCTGCCGCTGCATCTCCTCGACGATCGCGAGCATGTACGAGGGCGTCACCATGATGACGTCGGGCCGGAAGTCCTGGATGAGCTGCACCTGGCGCTCGGTCATGCCGCCCGACACCGGCACCACGGTGCAGCCGAGCCGCTCGGCGCCGTAGTGCGCACCCAGACCACCGGTGAACAGTCCGTACCCGTAGGCGTTGTGCAGCACCATGCCCGCGCGACCGCCGGCGGCCCGGATCGAGCGCGCCATGACGTCGGCCCAGGTGTCGAGGTCGGCCTTGGTGTAGCCGACCACCGTCGGGCGACCGGTGGTGCCGGACGACGCGTGCACCCGCGACACCTGCTCGCGCGGCACGGCGAACATGCCGAACGGGTAGTTGTCGCGCAGGTCGGCCTTCGTCGTGAACGGCAGGCGCGCCAGGTCGCTCAGCTCGCGGACGTCGTCGGGGTGCACGCCTGCGGCGTCGAGGCTGCGCCGGTAGTGCGGCACGTGCTCGTAGGCGTGCCGCACCGACCACCGCAGCCGCTCGAGCTGCAGCGCCCGCAGCTCGTCGAGCGACGCCGTCTCGATCGGGTCGAGGTCACCCGGCCGCGGGGCGAGGTCGCGCATCAGGCGCGCTCCAGCACCAGCGAGATCCCCTGCCCCACACCGATGCACATGGTGACCAGTGCCCGGCGGGCGTCCCGCTCGCGCAGGTCGAGGGCGGCCGTGAGCGCGAGCCGGGCGCCGCTCATGCCGAGCGGGTGCCCGAGCGCGATGCCGCCGCCGTTCGGGTTCACGACGTCGGCGTCGTCGGGCAGGCCGAGCCGGCGCAGGACCGCGAGCGCCTGGGCCGCGAACGCCTCGTTCAGCTCGACGAGGTCGAGGTCGGCGACCGTCAGCCCGAGGCGACCGAGCAGCCGCTGCGTGGCGGGCACCGGCCCGAGGCCCATCAGGCGGGGCTCGACACCGGCTGCCGCGCCACCCACGACGCGGGCGAGCGGCTGCAGGCCGTACCGCTCGACGGCGGTCGCGGAGGCGACGAGCAGCGCGGCGGCGCCGTCGTTGATGCCGGCGGCGTTGCCCGCGGTGACCGAGCCGTCGGGACGGAACGCCGGCTTCAGCCGGCCGAGCGCCTCGAGCGACGTCTCGCGGGGGTGCTCGTCGACGTCGACCAGCACCGGGTCGCCGCGTCGCTGGGGCACCGGCACCGGCACCGTCTCCAGCTCGAAGCGACCACGGGCCCGCGCCGCCGCCGCGCGCTGCTGCGAACGAAGCGCGAAGGCGTCCTGGTCGGCCCGCGAGACGTCGTCCTGCTGCGCGACGTTCTCGGCGGTCTCGCCCATCGAGTCGGTGCCGTAGGCCTGTTCGAGGGCCCGGTTCACGAACCGCCAGCCGAGCGTGGTGTCGAACACCTGCTGGTCGCGGGCGAACGCGGCGGTGGGCTTCGACATCACCAGGGGCGCCCGGCTCATGCTCTCGACGCCACCGGCGACCACCAGGTCGGCCTCGCCGGCGACGACGGCGCGCGCGGCGATCGCGACGGCGTCCGCCCCGGAGCCGCACAGCCGGTTGACCGTCGTGGCCGGCACGTCGACCGGCAGCCCGGCGAGCAGCACCGCCATGCGGGCGACGTCGCGGTTGTCCTCGCCGGCCTGGTTGGCGCAGCCGAGCACGACGTCGTCGAGCCGCTCCCAGTCGACCTGCGGGTGCCGCCCGGTGAGCTCGCGCAGCACGTGCGCGGCCAGGTCGTCGGGACGCACCGACGACAGGGCGCCGCCGTAGCGGCCGATGGGGGTTCGGCAGCCGTCCACCAGGTAGGCGACGTCGCGCATCCGGGGCTCCTCGTCCGACGCAGGGATGTGGCAGACTCTACCCGACCGATCGGTCGGTTTCAGAGAGGTGTCGACGATGACGCAGGTTGCGGACTCCCCCGGCCACGCGCTGCAGGCCGCCTTCGACGCGACGATCGCGCACGAGCAGCGGGTCGAGCCGCGCGACTGGATGCCCGACGGCTACCGCCGCACGCTGGTGCGCCAGATCGCCCAGCACGCGCACTCCGAGATCATCGGCATGCAGCCCGAGGGCAACTGGCTGACCCGCGCGCCCTCGCTGCGGCGCAAGTCGATCCTCATGGCGAAGGTGCAGGACGAGGCCGGCCACGGGCTCTACCTGTACTCGGCCGCCGAGACGCTGGGCGCCGACCGCAACGACCTCACCGAGAAGCTGATCTCGTCGGCGCAGAAGTACTCCTCGATCTTCAACTACCCGACGCTGACCTACGCGGACGTCGGCACGATCGGCTGGCTGGTCGACGGCGCGGCCATCTGCAACCAGGTCCCGTTGTGCCGCAGCAGCTACGGCCCCTACGCCCGAGCGATGGTGCGGGTGTGCAAGGAGGAGTCGTTCCACCAGCGGCAGGGGTACGAGCTGCTGATGACGATGATGGCCGGCACCGACGAGCAGCGCGCCATGGTGCAGGAGTCGGTCGACCGCTTCTGGTGGCCGTCGCTCATGATGTTCGGCCCGCCCGACGACGAGTCGCCGAACTCGGCGCAGTCGATGGCGTGGGGCATCAAGCGGCACAGCAACGACGAGCTGCGGCAGCGCTTCGTCGACATGAGCGTGCCGCAGGCGAAGGCGCTCGGCGTCACGCTGCCCGACCCCGACCTGGTCTGGAACGCCGAGCGGCAGGCGCACGACTTCGGCGAGCCCGACTGGTCGGAGTTCATGCAGGTGGTCAAGGGCAACGGACCGTGCAGCGCGCAGCGGCTGGCCCGCCGCCGGCAGGCGCACGAGGACGGCGCGTGGGTGCGCGAGGCGGCGACGGCGTTCGCGCGCACGCAGCAGGCGGCGTCCCGTGGCTGAGCTCACCGCCGAGGGCGGGCACGGCGCCGTCCCGATGACGGGGGTGCCGGTCGAGCCGGAGCAGCGCAACGTCGACGCCGACTGGCCGCCGTACGAGGTGTTCGTGCGCGGCAAGCGCGGGCTGAACCACGTGCACGTCGGCTCGATCCACGCCGCCGACGACGAGATGGCGTTGCGCAACGCCCGTGACGTGTTCACCAGGCGCAACGAAGGGGTCAGCATCTGGGTGGTGCGCAGCGAGCACGTCGCCGCGTCGAGCCCCGACGAGAAGGACCCGTTCTTCGCGCCGGCCGCCGACAAGATCTACCGGCACCCGACGTTCTACGACATCCCCGACGACGTCCCCCACATGTGATGGACGGCCACGCGATGCACGACAGCGCCTACGAGGGTCTCGTCGAGGCCGAGGACGACGCCCGCTGGGCCTTCGGGTCGAGCTTCGACGACCCGCTCGCCGGGGTCGACACCACGCTGCCGGACGGCGTCGACGGCCCCGCGCTCGCGGCGTACTGCCTGATGCTCGGCGACGACGCGCTGGTGCTCTCGCAGCGCCTCGCGCAGTGGGCCACCCGCGGCCCCGAGCTCGAGGAGGAGGTCGCGCTCGCCAACACCGGGCTCGACCTGATCGGCCAGGCGCGGCTGCTGCTGGCCCGGGCCGCCGCGGCCGACCCCGCGTGCGTCCCGGTGCTGCCCGAGGGCTCGCCGGTGCCGGACGAGGACCGGCTGGCGTTCTTCCGCGACCAGTTCGGCTTCCGCAACGTGCACCTCGTCGAGCTGGAGAACGGCGACTTCGCCGTCACCGTGGTGCGTCTGCTGGTGTTCAGCGCCTGGCGGCTCGCGCTGCTCGAGCAGCTGCGCGGCTCGCGCGACGCGGTGCTGGCCGCCGTCGCCGAGAAGGGCGTCAAGGAGCTGCGGTACCACCGCGACCACGCGGCCCGCTGGGTGGTCACGCTCGCGGGTGGCACCGACGAGTCCCGTCGCCGCACCGTCGCTGCGCTGCAGGCGATCTGGCCGTTCCTCGGCGAGCTGGGCCGCACCCACCCGGTCGAGACGGCGCTGCTCGCCGCCGGCGTGGCGGCCGACCCCGCGCTCGCCTGGCAGCAGGCGTCCGCCGACCTCGACCTGGTGCTGTCGACGGCCGGGCTCGAGCGGCCGCAGACCCGCAGCGCCGGCACCGTGGGCGGCCGGGCCGGGCGCGACGGCGTGCACAGCGAGGCGATGCAGGCCCTGCTCGACGAGCTGCAGAGCGTCGCGCGCGCGCACCCGCTGGGGCGCTGGTGACCAGCGCGGTGCTGGCCGACGGGCGGCTCGACCGGGCGCGCGAGGTGGCCGCGACGGTCACCGACCCCGAGCTGCCGATGCTGACCCTGGCCGACCTCGGCGTGCTGCGGTCGGTCGAGCTCGACGGCGAGCACCTGGTGGTCACCATCACCCCGACCTACACCGGGTGCCCGGCCATGGCGACGATGCGCGCCGACCTGCTGGTCGCCCTGCGCCGCAACGGGTTCGACGACGTCGAGGTGCGCACGTCGCTGTCGCCGGCGTGGTCGACCGACTGGCTGACCGAGCGCGGACGCCGGGCGCTGGCCGAGCACGGCATCGCGCCGCCCGGCCCGGCCCGGCCTGCGTCGTCCGGCCCGGTGCCGCTGGTGCTGGGCACCCGCGCGCCGTCGGTCCGCTGCCCGCGGTGCGGGTCGCTCGACACCCGCGAGCTGTCGCGCTTCGGATCGACCGCCTGCAAGTCGCTGCACGCGTGCCGCGCCTGCGCGGAGCCCTTCGACCACTTCAAGGAGCTGGCGTGACCACCGAGGTGCTGAGCCCGGCACGGGCGGGTCGCGCCGCGTTCCACCCGCTGTCCGTGGCCCGCGTCGAGCGGTTGTGCGACGACGCCGCAGCCGTGACCTTCGACGTGCCGGCCGAGCTGGCCGAGGTCTTCGCCTTCCGGCCCGGGCAGTCGCTGACCCTGCGTCGCGACGTCGACGGCGTCGAGCAGCGCCGCTCGTACTCGATCTGCGCGCCGGCCGGTGCCGCCCCGCGGGTCGGCGTGCGCGTCGTCCCGGACGGCGTGTTCTCGACCTGGCTCGTCGACGGCGTGCGCCCCGGCGACGTGGTCGAGGTGCAGCCCCCGAGCGGTTCGTTCGTCGTCGACCCGCAGCTGGGCGGGCGGCACGTGCTGGTCGCCGCCGGCTCGGGCATCACGCCGCTGATGTCGATCGCCGCCTCGCTCCTGCAGCAGCCGGCGGCGCACGTGACGCTGCTCTACGGCAACCGACGCACCGACACGGTGATGTTCGCCGAGGAGCTGTCCGACCTGAAGGACCGGCACGGCAGCCGCTTCGACCTGGTGCACGTGCTGTCGCGCGAGCCGCGCGAGGTCGAGCTGTTCAGCGGGCGGCTCGACGCCGACCGGGTGCAGCGCATCCTGCGGGCGCTGGTGCCGGTGCCCGCCGTCGACGGCTTCTGGCTGTGCGGTCCGCTGGAGATGGTCGAGGACGTGCGCGCGGCGCTGCTCGGGCTCGGGGTGCCGGCCGAGCGGGTGCACGCCGAGCTGTTCTACGCCGGCGACGTGCCGCCCCCGCCGTCCCGGCACCTCGAGGGCGCGCCCACCGGGCCGACGAGCCGGGTGACGGTGACGCTCGACGGGCGCTCGACGACGCTCGACCTGCCGCGCGACGTGCCGGTGCTCGACGCCGCGCAGCGCGCCCGCGCCGACCTGCCGTTCGCCTGCAAGGGCGGGGTGTGCGGCACCTGCCGCGCGCGGGTCACCTCCGGCGAGGTCGAGATGCGGCGCAACTACGCGCTAGAGCCCTCGGAGGTCGCGGCCGGCTTCGTGCTGACCTGCCAGAGCCTGCCGCTGACCGACGAGCTGACCGTCGACTACGACGTCTGAGCGGTGAGGTCGGGCACCGGCTCGACGCGCACCCGGGCCCGGCCGGCACGCTTGGCGCGGTACAGCGCGGCGTCGGCCGCGGCGTACAGCTCGCGCGGGGTCGACCCGTGCTCGGGCGAGTGCGCCACCCCGATGCTCGCCGACAGCTCGACGCTGTGCCCCTCGACCTGCACCGGGTCCGCGAGCAGGCGCTCCAGCATGCGGTGGGCCGCGTGCAGGGCGTCGGCGCGCGAGGTGCCCGGCATCAGCACCGCGAGCTCGTCGCCGCCCATGCGGCTCACGACGTCGCCGTGCCGCACGCACGACAGCAGCTGCTGGCCGACGTGCACCAGCACCTCGTCGCCGACGGGGTGCCCGAGGGTGTCGTTGATCTTCTTGAAGTGGTCGAGGTCGACCAGCACCATCGCGGTGCCGGCGTCGCAGTCGCTGTGCGTGAGCGCCGCCTTGACCGCCTCGTCGAGCACGCGACGGTTCACCAGACCGGTCAGCGAGTCGACGGCTGCGCGCTGCTCGAGCCGGGCGAGCAGCTCGTCCTGCCGGCGGCCGGAGTAGACGAAGAGCGCGGCCAGGCTGACCGCGGCGATGTCGACGTACAGCGCGTTCGTCGCGGCCTCGATCGGGGGCAGCAGCCGCGAGACGACGAGGGTGTGGCCGGCGACGGCCAGCGCGGTGCACCCCCAGGCCGGCCCTGCCCGCAGCTGCGAGGCGGCGTAGATCACCGGGTAGAGCACGCAGACGGCGGCACCCGCGCTGGTGTCCTCGGTGACCAGGTTGAGGTAGCTGACGGCGGCCACCGCGAGCACCGGCACCGCGAGCCAGAGCGACGGCGCCCGACGTCCGACCACCGTGCCCAGCAGGGCCGTGGCGGCCAGCACCGCGACCGGGACGACGATGCTGGTCAGCACGTGCAGGCCGGTCTGCAGCGCCGCGGCGCCGATGGTGCAGGTGGAGGCGGCGCACGCCATCACCAGCGCGGTGCGGGCGGCAGCGCGCTGGTCCCTCGGGGCGCACCGCGTCCGCCAGCTCACGACCCTGTACGTCGGCGTCCGAGGCGGTCACCTGAACCCCGGCGCGCTCGCGTCAGCGGCGCAGCTCGGCGTCGAGCACCTGCAGGTGGGCCCGCACCTGCTCGCGACGTCCGGACGACGGCGGCAGCATCCGCTCGGCGGCCTGCCACGCCGTCCAGTCCATCCGGCCGTGCTCGGTGTCGGCGAACCGCAGCAGCGCGTCGGGGTCGTCGCCGTGCAGCAGCGCCGCCCGCAGGTCGTCGTGCAGCCGCTGGCGCATCCGCGACACCTCCGGCGCGTCCGACGTCGGGAGCAGCGGCCCGCGGTAGCGGTCGACCGCCGCACCCAGCCGTCCGGCGCGCAGCAGCCGCCGCACCTCGTCGGCGTCGCTGCGGCACGAGCCGTGCAGCCGGTACGGGCGCGAGCGCAGCAGGTCGGCGCCCAGCAGACCGCGCAGGCGGGCCACCTCCGCACGCAGCGTGACGGCGGCGACCGGGTGCTCGTGCAGCGCGGTCGCCAGCTGCTCGCCGGTCAGACCCTCGGGGTGCGCGGCCAGCAGCACCAGCAGCTCGCTGTGCCGCAGCGACAGCCGGGTGACGCCGTCGGCGCGGCGCAGCACGGCCTGGTCGCGGCCGAGCACCTCGGCGAACGGCGCGGCGGCGTCGACCGCCGGGTCGGCGGTCGGCAGCCCGCCCTGCAGCCGCAGCACCTTCAGCTCGCTCTCGACGGCCGCGACGGTCGCGCGCACCAGCTGCAGCGAGTGCGGCGCCACGACCTCGTCGCCACCGGTGAGGTCGAGGGCCCCGAGCACGGCGCCGGTGTCGGGGTCGTGGATCGGTGCGGCCGAACAGCTCCACCGGGTGACCTGCCGCGACAGGTGCTCGGCGGCGAAGATCTGCACCGGGCGGTCGAGCGCCAGCGCGGTGCCGGGGGCGTTCGTGCCGGCGCGGTCCTCCGACCAGACGGCGCCCTCGACGAAGTGCATCTGAGCTGCCGCCGCGCGCGCCGCCCGCTCGCCCTCGACCCACAGCAGGCGGCCGGCCGCGTCGCTCACCGCGACCAGCAGCCCGGCGTCCTGGGCGTCGTCGACGAGCAGCCGCCGGATGACGGGCATCACCGCCCCGAGCGGGTGGGCGCTGCGATGGGCCAGCAGCGCGTCGTCCACGAGGTCGACGGGGGCCAGCGAGCGCTCGGGGTCGAGGCCGCCCCGCACGCAGCGGGCCCACGACTCGGCGACGACGTCGCGCACCCCGGGCCCGGCCTCGCCGGTGGCGACGAACCGGTCGTGGGCAGCCCGCAGCCGCCGCTGGACCGCGCGCGGGTCCTGCCCCGCGCGCCAGGCCCGACCGGAGTCCGTCATCGCACCTCCCGGCGTCCGCCACCTGCAGGGTACGCACGGGGCGACCGCGCCGACCAGACGTCGACGCGCCCCTGACCGGTTGTCGGTGCCGGGCCCTAGGTTCGGCGCAGCAGCCAGCCGACCGCCGGAGGACCCCGTGACCGCAGCCGACCAGACCGAGCTCACGCAGGAGCGCCGCGACCTGCTCGAGAGCCTCGCGAAGCACCGGTACCTGTTCTGGGGCACGGTCGAGGGGCTCACCGACGAGCAGGCCGTCGCCACCCCGACCGCGAGCGAGCTGTGCCTCGGCGGGCTCGTCAAGCACGTGGCGTCCATCGAGCGGCAGTGGGCCGGGTTCCTCGTGCAGGGCCCGCCCGACCACGCGCCGACCACCGACGAGTACGCCTTGCACGCCGCGAGCTTCCGGCTGCTCGACGGCGAGACCCTCGAGGCGGTGCTGGCCGACGCGCGGGCAGCCGCCGCCGAGACCGACGAGCTGCTGCGCACCGTGCCCGACCTGGACGCCGCCCAGCCGCTGCCCCCGGCCCCGTGGAACCCGCCGGGCGCCACCTGGACGGCGCGCCGGGTGTTCGTGCACCTGGTGGCCGAGATCGCCCAGCACGCGGGGCACGCCGACATCCTGCGCGAGACCCTCGACGGCCGGAAGTCGATGGGCTGAGGCCCGGACGCACCGAGGGCCGGCCCCGCGATGCAGGACCGGCCCTCGGTGGACTGTCGGGGTGACAGGATTTGAACCTGCGGCCTCGTCGTCCCGAACGACGCGCGCTACCAAGCTGCGCCACACCCCGGCACTCGTTCCCCGGTGTCGGGGAGGAGCGGAGTCATCGTAGCCGAGTCGGCGGGGTGGTCCGTACCGGGTTGCCCAGCCGGTCATGATGGGCAGGTGGACGCGACGCTGCGGCCGGCCCGGCCGGACGACGGGCCGGCGCTCGACGACGTCTGCGTGCGCACCGGTGCGGCCGGTGGCGACGCTCGCGGCCGCGGCCCCGACGACGACCTGCTGCCCGACGTGTGGCTGCGGCCCTACCTGCTGCTCGAGCCCGAGCTCGCCTGGGTGGTCGAGGACGACGAGGGTCCCGGCGGGTACGTGGTGGGCACGGCCGACACCCGGCGGTTCGCCGCGCGCGAGGCCGCGCAGTGGCTGCCGGGCCTGCGGGCCCGACGGGCGCACCAGCTCGACGACCCGCGGGTCGCGCACGGCCTCGACCCGGCGCTGCGGCTGCACGAGCACGTGGATGCCTACCCGGCCCACCTGCACGTCGACCTGCTCCCCCGGCTGGCCGGCGGCGGCTGGGGCCGTCGGCTGATCGAGACCTTCGCCGCCGCAGCGCACGAGGCAGGCGCGGACGGCCTGCACGTCGGCGTCGACCCGGCGAACGTCGCGGCGCTCGGCTTCTACGAGCGGCTGGGGTTCGTGCCGCTCCCGTCGTCGTCCGGCCCGCTGCTGGGCGTCCCGCTGCCGCTGCCAGGCCGCGGCTGACGCGCCCGGCCGCGCCGCGTGGTGAACGGCCCCGACCAGCCGTCGTCGTCCGACGGCTCTCGTCGCTCGGTGCGGTGCCGCGACGGGACCCCCTCCCGGGACTGCAGCGGGGCGGGTGCGCCCGCACGCTGCGTCTCGACGGTGGTGCCGGCGCCCCAGGTCGCGTCGCCGACCAGCGACGTGGCCCACTCCACGCCGTGCCGCTCGGCCTCCGCCCGCAGCAGCTGCGCCGCCCGCCGGTTCGCCGTCCGGCCGAAGACGCTCGCGACGGCCAGGCGCGCCGGCGAGTTCGGGCCCGGCACCGCGTAGGGCCCGCCGCGCGGACGCACCACGAGCGCGTGCAGGTTCGCGCTCAGGAGACCGGTGCCGGCCCGCGACCACGAGACCGAGAGCAGGTCGTCCCACCGCACGGCGACCCCGCCGTCGGGCCGGTGCACCTCGATCGCGTCGTCGGTCAGCACGATGGTCTGCCGGCGACCCCGCACCAGCACGACGACCAGCACGACGGCCGGCGCCAGCGGGTACAGCACCAGCGCGGGCGCGCGGGCGCCACCCACCACGAGCAGCACGACCGCGACCGCCAGCAGCGCCACGACCCAGGCCAGCGCCAGCCGCTCGTTCGCCCGGCCGATCACGACGCCGGGCTGCTCGCCCACGTCAGTCCCGGGCGCGCAGGGTGAGCAGCGTCGCCTCGGGACGACAGGCGAAGCGCACCGGGGTGTACGGCGAGGTGCCGAGGCCGGCGCTGACGTGCAGCCACGCCGCGTCACGCGGTGCGGCCGCGCGCGGCGACACGGTGCCGGCACCCGGCCACCACCGGCTGAGGCCGCGGGCGCGACGGCGGTCGAGGTCGCAGTTGGTGACCAGCGCGCCGTAGCCCGGCACCCGCAGCTGCCCGCCGTGGGTGTGCCCGGCCAGCAGCAGCGTGGCGCCGTCGACGGTCAGCGCGTCGAGCACTCGGGTGTACGGCGCGTGCAGCACCCCGACGTGCAGGTCGGCGCCCTCGCCGGCGCCGTCGTCGGCGGGGTGGCGGTCGTAGCCCAGGTGCGGGTCGTCGACGCCGGTGAACCGCAGGCGCAGCCCGCCGACGTCGAGCACCCCGCGGGCGTTGTCGAGGTCGAGCCACCCGGCGTCCGTGAGCCCGCGCACGAGGTCGGACGTCGGCAGCCGTCGTCCGATGACCCGGCGCCCGTCCCGCGGCAGCAGGTAGCGGGCGGGGTTCTTCGGCTTCGGGGCGAAGTAGTCGTTCGAGCCGAGCACGAAGACGCCGGGCCGCTCGAGCAGCGGCTGCAGCGCCGACAGCACGCTCGGCACGGCGGCGGGGTGGGCCAGGTTGTCACCGGTGTCGACGACGAGGTCGGGTTCGAGCGCTGCGAGCGACCGGATGAACGCCGGCTCGCGGCGCTGCCAGGGCGTCAGGTGCAGGTCGGACAGGTGCAGCACCCGCAGCGGACGCGCCCTCGGGGGCAGCACCGGCACGTCGACGCGGCGCAGCAGGTAGGCGCGCGACTCGACCACCGCACCGGCGACGAAGGCCGTGCCCAGCCCCGCCGTTGCGGCACCGGCGGCGAGCAGTCGGGGCAGCGGGGCCATGGTGCGCGATCCTGCCACGGGCTGCGACGATGCGCGCATGGCGGACCTGAAGCAGACCCTGCGCGACGACCTCACCGAGGCGATCCGCGGCCGCGACGACGTGCGGGTCGCCACGATCCGCATGGTGCTGGCCGCCATCACGAACGAGGAGGTCGCCGGCGACGTCGCCCGCACGCTGACCGACGACGAGCTGCAGGTGGTGCTCCGCCGCGAGGCGAAGAAGCGCCGCGAGGCCGCGACCGCCTTCGCCGACGGCAACCGCCCCGAGCGGGCCGAGCGGGAGCGCGCCGAGCTCGCGGTGGTCGAGGGCTACCTGCCCTCGCAGCTCGGTGACGACGAGCTGTCCGCCCTGGTGCGCACCGCCGTGCAGGAGAGCGGCGCGTCCGGCATGCAGGCGATGGGCCAGGTCATGAAGACCGTGCAGGCGTCGGTCGCCGGCCGGGCCGAGGGCGGCCGGGTGGCCGCCGAGGTGCGCCGCCAGCTCAGCGCGGGCTGACGCCCATCCCGGCTAGCGCTGTCCGCCGCCGGGTCCGCCGTTGCCCTGGCCGTTGCCGGGGCCGCCCCCGTTGCCGTTGCCCTGGCCGTTGCCGTTGCCCTGGCCGTTGCCCTGGCCGTTGCCGTTGCCGTCGCCGCCCGGCTGCGCGGTGTTCGACGGCTTCGGCTTCTCCTGCTTCGGGCCGTCGCTCACCACGACGCCCACGTACGAGCCCTTGGCGACCCGAGCGCCCGAGCCCGGGCTGGTGCCGGCCACCGAGCCGGCGGGCGCGGACGAGTTCGTGTGCCCGGAGACGCTGGCGCTGAAGCCGGCGGCCTGCAGCCGGCCGATGGCCTCGCCCACGTTCAGGCCGTACGTCGAGGGCACCGACACGCGGTCGCCGTAGATGGTCTTGGAGTCGGCGCTCTCGAAGTCCTCGACCGGCTTCCCCTCGGACGCCTGTCGCATGAACGCGGACCAGATGGGCGCAGCCACGGTGGCACCGAAGACCTTGCCGTAGGAGCCCTTGCCTGTGTCGACGCCGCACATGCACTTCGCCTGGGTGGCCGGTCGGCCGAACCAGACGGCCGACGCCAGCTGCGGGGTGTACCCGACGAAGAAGCTGCTGGTCGAGTCGTTCGCGGTACCGGTCTTCCCCGCGGCGGGCCGACCGACCTTGGCGACCCCGCGCGCGGTGCCCTGCGACAGCACGTCCTCGAGCGCCGACGTCACGCCACGGGCCACATTCGGCTCCATGACCTCGGCGCAGTCGGCCTTCGGGGTCTTGATGTTCTTGCCGGCCAGCGTGCGGATCGAGCCGATGGCGACGGGTGAGCAGTACTCGCCGTCGGCGGCGAAGGCGGCGTAGGCCGCGGCCATGGTCAACGGGGAGACGTTGGCCGCACCGAGCGTCATCGTCGGGAACGGCCTGATCTCGTCCGAGAGCTTGCCGTCGTTGACCTCCGTGCTGGGCCGGGCCAGACGCACGCCGAGGGCGTCGACGACCGCCTTCACCTTGCAGATGCCCACCTTGGCCTCGAGGGCGACGAACCCGGTGTTCACCGAGCGGTAGGTGATCTGGTCGAGCGACTGCAGCCCCGACTCGTCGCCCTCGCTGTTGCCGGGGGCGTACCGGGCGCCGAGGTTGCCAGCGGGCCAGCACGCGGTGCTGTTGAAGTCGCTCGCGGGGAAGGGCGTGCCGTGCCGGGGAGCGTAGATGCGGCTCTGCAGCGGCATGCCCGACTTCAGGGCGGCCGCGAGCGTGAAGGCCTTGAACGTCGAGCCCGGCTGGAACCCACCGCTGCCGCCGTGGTTGTAGTCGGCTGCGTAGTTGAGGTCGGTCTGGCCCTTCTTGGTGTTGCGACCGTACGGCTGGCTCTGCGACATCGCGAGGATCTTGCCCGTGCCCGGTTCGACCACGGCCATCGCGGCCGCGACCTTGCTGGGGTTCTTCGCCGCGACCCGGTCCCTGATGGCCTGGTCGGCGGCCTTCTGAGCGTCCTTGTCGAGGGTGGTGCGCACCGTCAGGCCGCCCCGCTGGATGCGCTGCGCGGCCGCGGCCGGCGTCTTGCCGAGGATGCCGTCCTTCGTGAGCACCTGGTAGACGTAGTTGCAGAACAGCGGCGACTTCGAGCTGTCGCAGCCGTTGCCGGTGCGCGTGACCCTCAGCTTGAGCTTGGTCTTCTTCGCGGCGTCGTGCTGCTTCTGGGTGATGGCCCCGGTCTGCAGCATGCGCGCGAGCACGACGTCGCGGCGCTGGGTGGCCGCCTTCGGGTGCCGCACCGGGTTGAACGGGGTGGGCTGCTGCACGATGCCGGCCAGCAGCGCGGCCTGCGGCAGCGAGAGCTTCGCGGCCGGGATGCCGAAGTAGTGCCGGGCCGCGGTCTCGACGCCGTACGCGCCGTCGCCGAAGTACGCGATGTTCAGGTAGCCCTCGAGGATCTCGTCCTTGCTGAGCTTCTTCTCCAGGGTGATGGCGTACTTCGCCTCCTGGAGCTTGCGGGAGTAGTCCTTGCGGACGGCGGCCAGCGCGGCCTCCTCGTCGCCCGCGTAGATCGCGTTCTCCTGCAGCGTGAGCTTCACGTACTGCTGCGTGAGGGTCGACGCACCCTGCTGGTCGCCGCTGGCGTTGCTGACGACGGCGCGGGCCAGGCCGCGCGGGTCGACGCCGCCGTGCGTGTAGAAGCGGGTGTCCTCGATCGCCACCTGCGCCTTGCGCATGATCGGGGCGACCTTGTTCAGCGGCACGATGATGCGGTTCTCGCTGTAGAACGTGGCCAGCGTGGAGCCGTCGGCGTAGAGGATGCGGGACTGCTGCGAGAGCGGGCTCTGCTCGAGCTCGGCCGGCAGCGCGTCGAAGAAGCCGACCCCGCCGCGAGCGGTCGCGCCCACGGCACCGACGGCGGGCATGACCAGCCCGGCGCCGATGAGCCCGGCCACCACGGCCGTGGCCACGAGCGACGCGAGCAGGGTCACCATGCTGACCGCGCTGCTGCCGCGGTCGTCGTGGCGCTCGGACATGCAGGGGCTCCTCGGCGGGTTGCGACGGGCCGGAGCCCGCTGACCACTGCCGAGGGTAACCCGGACGGCTGACAGGACGGGCCGCTCGCCACGCTGCGCGAGGGCCGGTCACGCTGGGTCGAAGCGCGGGGCGCAGAGAGCCCGGCCGGGTGGTCAGGTGACTAGTCACTCGCGCTGGGCAAATGGCCGGTTCGGGTCATGGTCGCCCGTGTTCGCCGTCCGTACCGTCGTCTGTGGGGTTGGACAGGCGCATCGTCCCGATGGCGACGCGCTGTTCTCACGGGCACTGGGGAGCAGAGCAGATGAGCGAGATCGTGGCGGCCGGCTGGGTGCAGGACTGGGCGGCGCAGGGCGCCTGCGTCACCAGCGACCCCGACGAGCTGTTCGTGCAGGGCGCCGAGCAGAACCGCGTCAAGAGCGTCTGCATGGGCTGCCCGGTGCGCACCGAGTGCCTCGCCGACGCCCTCGACAACGGCACCGAGTTCGGCGTCTGGGGCGGCATGACCGAGCGCGAGCGCCGGGCCCTGCTGAAGAAGCGTCCGAACGTCGTCTCCTGGCGCCGCCTGCTCGAGACCGCCCGCGCCGAGCACGAGCGCAGCATCGAGACCAGCACGCCCGTCGCCGTCTGACGCACCGACCACCGAAGGGCCACCCGGGTTCCGGGTGGCCCTTCGTGCGTCCGTGGCCCTGACGGCTAGCGGCGGCGCAGCGCGCGAGCCGCCAGGGCGAGCGCCGGGACGGCGGCCGCCACCGCGCCGAGGACGCCGTGGTGCTGCGAGGCCCAGACCTGCGGCGAGCGGTCGGCGGCGCGGTCGTCGAACAGGCCGTGGGTGCCGAAGTCGCGGCCGTCGGGGCCGTCGGCGGGCTCCCACAGGTTGCTGGGGGCGTCGGACGGCGCGTCGTCCGGGGTCTGCTGCGCGTCGTAGCCGGTGCGGGCGAGGTAGCGGTCGAGCAGGCCGGGGGCGACGGCGTTGCCGAGCAGGGTGCCGACGGTGCTGCCGCCGACCCAGTACTCGCGGCGGCGGGGGTGGTCGGCGGCGAACACGACGGCGCGGGCGGCGACCTCGGGCTGGTAGATCGGCGGCACCGGCTGGGCCTGCTTCGGCAGGCGCGACAGCACCCAGGAGAACTGCGGGGTGTTGAGGGCCGGCAGCTGCACCATCGTCACGTGCACGTTGCTGCCCTCGTGCAGCAGCTCGACGCGCAGCGACTCGGTGAACCCCTGGATGGCGTGCTTCGCGGCGCAGTAGGCGCTCTGCAGCGGCACGCCCCGGTAGGCGAGCGACGAGCCGATCTGGACGACGGTGCCACGGTCGCGCGCCTTCATCCGCCGCAGCGCCGCGAGGGTGCCGTGCACGAACCCGAGGTAGCTGACCTCGGTGACCCGGCGGTACTCGTCGGCGGTCACCTCGTGCACCGGCGCGAACACCGACGAGAAGGCCGCGTTGACCCACACGTCGATCTCGCCGAGCTCGGCCTCGACCCGGGCGGCCGCGGCCTCGACGGCGTCGGCGTCCGAGACGTCGGTCGGCACGACCAGTGCCTGCCCGCCCGCGGCCTCGACGTCGGCGGCGGCGCCGCGCAGGCCGGTCTCACCACGCGCCAGCAGCGCGACCTTCGCCCCGCGGCTCGCGAAGGCGACCGCGACCGCGCGCCCCACCCCCGCGCTGGCACCCGTGACGACGACGACCTGCTGCTCGTGGCTCATGGGCTCAAGTCACCCGTGCTGGGCCGGACGTCGCAACCGGGGGGCGCGGTCAGCGACCGGCGAGGTCGGCGCCGATCTGCCGCAGCCCGTCGAGGTCGTGGACGTCGGAGGCGCGGGCGGCGACGCGCACCACCGGCACGTCGGGGTGGGCGCCGGTGAAGCGCTCGGCCATCGCGGCCTCCCGCTCGGCCACCCGCACGCGGTCGGCGTGCACCCGCAGCAGCTGCTCGGTGAGCCCGTGGCCCTTCTGCTCGGCGAGGGTCTCGGCCCCGCTGAGCGCCCGCGCCGACGACAGGTTCGCGCCCGACGCGTGCACCCGGTTGAGCACCAGCCCGGCGAGCGGCATGCCCTCGCTGGCCAGCCGGTCGACGAAGTACGCGGCCTCGCGCAGGGCGTCGCGCTCGGGGGCGGCGACGACGAGGAACGCGGTGCCGGGCGCCTTCAGCAGCTCGTAGGTGCGGTCGGCGCGCTCGCGGAACCCGCCGAACATGGTGTCGAGCGCGGCGACGAACGTCTGCACGTCGGTGAGCATCGAGGCGCCGAGCACCTTGGTCAGCGTCGACGTCACGAGGTTGACGCCGCCGGCGAACACCTTGAGGTACGCGCGGCCGCCGGCCTTGGCGGGCGCGGTGAGCAGCCGGATGAACCGGCCGTCGAGGAACGACCCGAGCCGCTGCGGCGCGTCGAGGAAGTCGAGGGCCGAGCGCGACGGCGGGGTGTCGACGACCACGAGGTCCCAGGTGCCGTCGCGGTCGGCCTGCGACCGCAGCTGCCCCAGCTTCTCCATCGCCATGTACTCCTGCGTGCCCGCGAACGAGCTGGAGAGCGCCTGGTAGAAGGGGTTCTCCAGGATCTGCGCGGCCTTGTCGGGCGTGGAGTGCCCTTCGACGATCTCGTCGAAGGTGCGCTTCATGTCGAGCATCATCGCGTCGAGCCGGCCGGCGCCCGAGAGCCCGGTGACCTCGCGCGGGGTGTTGTCGAGCTGCTCGATGCCGAGTGCCTGCGCCAGCCGCCGGGCCGGGTCGATGGTGAGCACGACGACCCGGCGTCCGCGCTCGGCGGCACGCACCCCGAGCGCCGCGGCGGTGGTGGTCTTGCCGACGCCGCCGCTGCCGCAGCAGACGACGATGCGGGTCGCGGGGTCGTCGAGCAGCGCGTCGACGTCGAGGCCGCCGGCAGCGACCCGCTTGCGGCCGCGGCGGGCCGGCGGGGTCACGCCATCCCCTGGGTGCGCAGCATCGCGGCCAGGCCGTACAGCGCGCCGAGGTCGACGCCGCCGGGCAGCGCCGGCACCTCGTAGACGGGTCGGCCGAGCGCGTCGACGCGGGCTCGCTCGCTCACCTCGAGCGCGCGCCGGGCGGCGTGCTCGGCGGCCTCGTCGAGCAGCCCCTGCACCAGCGGCTCGCTCACGCGGATGCCGGCGGCGGTCAACCCGGCCGAGACCTCCTCGCGGTCGAGCCGGCCCTTCGCGGCGGCGGCCAGCCGGCGCGCGGTGAGCACCGGCTCGCGGACGGCGTTCACCACCACCCCGCCCAGCGGCAGCCCCGAGTCGCTCAGCTCGGCGGCGGCGTCGAGCGTCTCCTGCACGGGCATCTCCTCGAGCAGCGTCACCAGGTGCACGACGGTCTGCGGCGAGCGCAGCAGGGTGGTGATCGAGTCGGCCTGGCTGCGGATCGGGCCCACGCGGGCCAGCGGCGCGGCGGCCGCGTTCACGTTGAGGAACCGCGTGATGCGGCCGGTCGGCGGCGCGTCGAGCACCACCGCGTCGTAGACGGGCCGGCCGTGCTCGCGGCGGCGCACCGCCTCGTAGACCTTGCCGGTCAGCAGGATGTCGCGGACGCCGGGCGCGATCGTCGTGGCGAAGTCGACCGCCCCGAACTTCTCCAGCACCGTGCCGGCGCGACCCAGCTTGTAGAACAGCTGCAGGTACTCCAGCAGCGCGGCCTTCGGCTCGACGGCCAGCCCGAGCAGCTCTCCGCCGCCGGCACCGACGGCGACGCGTCGCTCCTCGTACGGCATCTGCGGCACGTCGAACAGCTGGGCGATGCCCTGCCGCCCCTCGACCTCGACGAGCAGCACCCGGCGTCCCTCGGTGGCCAGGCCGAGCGCGAGGGCCGCTGCGACGGTCGTCTTGCCGGTGCCGCCCTTGCCGGTGACCACGTGCAGCCGCACGCCGTCCCAGTCGCGCTCCGGGCGCGCCGCGTCCGAGGCGGCCGGGGGTGGCATGGCGACGAGGTTACTTTCCAGCCTCGGCGGCTGCCCGACGGACCGACGCGATCACCTCCGGCCAGGCGGCCGACGACGGGTCGACGAGGTCCATGTGCTCGGCGTCGGGCAGCAGCAGCTGCTCCTGGCCGCTGGCAGCGGCGTACGCGTCGCCGACCGCGGGCGGCACGACGTCGTCGCGCCCGCCCTGCAGCACCAGCACCGGCACGCCGGGGGCGCCGAGCCGCGCCGGGTCGGCGGACGCGTACCGCTCCGGCACGTCGGACGGCGAGCCGCCGAGCAGCGCCTCGACCGCGCTGCTGCGCCCGTCGTCGCCGAGCCGCAGGTCGTACGCCACCGCGAGGTCGAGCACCCCGCCCAGGCTGATCGCCGCCACGACACCGGTCGGCACGCGGCCGCCGCCGACGGCCCAGCCGACGAGGTGACCGCCCGCGCTGTGGCCGACCAGCACCACGCGGTCGGTCGGCACGGCGACGCCCTCGGTCGCGGCCCCCGCCACCAGCGACGGCACGGCGTCGAGCGCGGCGCGCACGTCGTCGAGGGTCGCCGGCCAGCCGCCCGCTCCCCCGCTGCGGCGGTACTCGATCGCGGCGACCACGAACCCGTCCGCCGCGAGCGCCGCGCACTCCTCGCCGGTGTGGGTGCGGTCGACGCCGTCGCGCCAGAACCCGCCGTGCACCACGACGACGAGCGCGGCGCGCGGGTCGCCGGTGGGCCACCAGGCGTCGAGCACCTGGTCGGGCAGCGGGCCGTAGCGCAGCTCGGCGTCGGGGCGGGGGTGCTGGCGGTCGAGGAGGTCCACGCGGCCAGCCTGCCACCGGGTCTCGGGTCAGGCCGACGGCGGCACGCCCTCGCCCAGCGGTGCGACGACCGCCCGGGCCGCCGGCGCCGAGGTGGGGTCGGCGGTGGCGGGCGTCACCCGCAGCCAGCCGTCGACCAGCTCGGTCGTGTAGCGGTGGCCGACGCCGTCCGGCGTCCACCAGGCCGACATCAGGTCGGTGAGGCCCTGCCAGGCGCTGAGCCCGGGCACCCACGGCTGCGGCCAGTCGCGCGTGGGGCGGACGGCGAGGGCGGGTGACCACGCCGCGACCGGGTCGTCGGCGTGCCGCAGCGAGACCTGCGCGCGGTCGAGCCGCTGCAGCTCGGCCAGCCGCGCGCGGCCGTCGGACGGCACGCCGACCCACAGCCCGCCGTCGGTGAGCCGGTCGAGCTCGCCGCGCGGGGTGGCGCGCAGGGTGGCCAGCGCGCCCAGCGACTCGGCGAACAGCAGCACCCGCGGCCGGCGCTGCACCGGGCGGGCGTCGACCGCCGTCCGGACGGCGCGCAGCAGGGCGAGCGCATCGCCCTCGGCGTCGCCGGTGCCGCGCAGGTACCCCACCCAGCTCGGCTCGGCGGCGTACTGCACCGCGACCGTCGCGACGTCGCCGTCGTGCAGCACCTCGCTCGCCGCGGTGGCCGCCGGATCGACCCAGCCGCTGCCGGTGGGCACCGCGACCACCAGCACCGAGCGGTCGAGGGCGTGCACCGCCTGCAGCCGGGCGACGGCCAGGGCCGCTCGGGACGTCGCGTCCGGCGCCTCGTGCTCGCCCACGTAGACCCGCGCGGGCGCCGTGGCCGGGCGGCCGGTGGCGGCGGCGACCTGTTGCGCGTCGAGGCCGCGGCCGAGCCACCGCCGGCCCTCGACCCCCGTCGTCGACCTCGCCGGGGCGTCGGCCCGCGGCACCACCGGCGCGCACGAGGCGAGCGCCAGGCCGGGCACCAGCAGCAGCGGGACGGCGCGGCGCCGCGCCCCCCTCCCGGTGCCGAGATGCGCCCAGCGGTTCACCCGGAGGTCGCTCGGTGAACCGCTGGTCGCATCTCGGCGGGGGTGCGTGAGCAGCCGCCGGGCGCCGCGGCCGACGAGCACCCCCAGCCCCGCCAGCGCCAGGCAGCCGGCGACCGCGAGCGCCGTGACCAGCAGCGTCGTGAGCGGGTTCGGCGCCGCCATCGACGCGTCGTGCGCCACCTGCACGCCGCGCCACCAGACCAGGGCGGTGCCGCCGAGCAGCACGGCGAGGGTGCCGACGGCGTGCCGGGTGCAGTGCGCCGGGCGGGGTGCGCGTCGCACGACCAGGGCGGTGACCGCGAGCGCGAGCACCCCCGCGAGCGCCGACGACACGGCCTGCACCGCCACCGGGTGCGGCAGCAGCGCGGGCCAGGCGGCCGCGACGCCGGCGAGCGCGGCGGCGAGTCGGGGCCACGGCCGGGGGTTCACGAGCGCCGCCGTCCGGGTCGCACCGACAGCAGCACGAGCACGACGAGCGCGGCCAGCCCGGCGAGCAGCCAGCGCGCGACCGGCTCGACGACCGGCACGCCGTACCCCTGCCGCACCGAGTTCACGGTGACCGCGCCCGCGTAGACCGCCGCCATCACGTGGCAGCCGGCGTCGCGGGCGCAACCGCGGTGCAGCTCGTCGGCGAACGCGCGGTCGATCGCGAGGCGGGCCCAGGGGGCGAGCGGGCGCCCCGACCGGCCGGCCTGCCGCAGCAGGTCGTACCCCAGGTCGTGTCGCCGGCAGGCGGTGCCGAAGCCGTACCTGGTGTCGCCGAGCGGCGACGAGCAGCTGCCGTCGGCGCGCACCAGCTCGGTGCGCGCCGGGCCGGCGGCCACCACCGGCTGGTAGCCGAACGACCGCGAGAACCCCTGCGGCAGC
Organism: Angustibacter aerolatus; assembly: GCF_054776675.1. Lineage (NCBI taxonomy): Bacteria > Bacillati > Actinomycetota > Actinomycetes > Kineosporiales > Kineosporiaceae > Angustibacter > Angustibacter aerolatus. Next base: position 32,217 of record NZ_BAAHBM010000007.1, on the reverse strand, counting down.
ACGACGTCCGTCGCCCCCGACGTCACCTGCCGCACCGCCCGCGCCGCCCCGACGTCCTGCGTGCGGCTGCTGCCGACGGCGGCCGCCGAGCCGCTCACCACCAGGAACACCAGCACCGCCGCGACCGGAGCCACCACCCTGCGCACCACGTCGACCTCCCCGACCGGCGGCCGACGTCCGGCCGCGAGGGGGCGGAAGGTAGGGAGCCGGTGGGTGCCGTCGCGTCCCGCTGCGGGGCCGTCCGCAGCCTGCTCCGCAGGGGTGCACGGACGGCGCGCGTCACCCCACGGGGGCAGACCGGCGTGGCTCCCCAGGGCGATGACGGGCGCGGCCCGGCGGTCCTACGGTGGCGGCGTGAAGAGGCCCCGCGTCCGGCTGCCCCGGCTGCCCCGTGCCCTCCGGCTGCAGCACCTGCCCCCGCGGCAGGTGCTCGTGCAGCTCGCGGTGTGGCTGCCGGCGCTGGCCGCCACGGCGATCGCGTTCGGCACGGCTGGCGAGACGTACGACGTCGCCCGCACCACGTGGGGGCCGATGCCGTTCGTCGGGGCGATCGTCGGGCTGCCGCTGCTCACCGTCGTGAGCCGGCCGCTCGTCGGGTGGGCGGTGTCGGCGGTGGCCGCCGTGCTGCTGCCGGCCGTGCTGCCGGTGGTCGACGCCGACCCGTGGCGCTGGCAGACGATGCACGGGCTGGTGCTGCTCGCTCTGCTGCTGGCGGTGTGCGCGCGCGAGCCGCTGCGGGCGGGGGCCGGCGCCTGGCTGGTGACGCTCGGCCTGTTCCTCTGGGGCACGAAGACCGACATCGCGGCGGCGTGGGTGGTGCCGGTCACCGTCGTCGCGGTCATCGGCTGGCTGGTCGGGCGCCTGGTGCGGGCGCGCCGGGCGCTCAGCGTGCAGGCCGAGGTGAGCAGCGCCGAGAAGGCCCGGCGGCTGGTGCTGGAGGAGCGGCAGCGCATCGCCCGCGACCTGCACGACGTGGTGGCGCACCACATGTCGCTGGTGGTGGTCCAGGCCGAGACCGCGCCGTACCGCGTGCCCGGGCTGGACGACGGCGCGCGCACCGAGCTGTCGCAGATCGCCGAGTCGGCGCGGGCCGCGCTGTCGGAGACGCGCGCGCTGCTGTCGGTGCTGCGCGACGAGGACGCCGACGCCGACCTGACGCCGCAGCCCGGCATCGAGCGCATCGGCGAGCTGGTCGACGGCGCGCGCCGGGCCGGCCTGCAGGTCGACGCCGACGTGCGGGTGCTGGTGCCGCTGCGGCAGGGCACGTCGATGGCGGCCTACCGGGTGGTGCAGGAGTCGCTGGCGAACGCGGCCCGGCACGCCCCGCGCTCGGTGGTGCGGCTGATGGTGCAGTCGGTCGACGACGGGCTGGAGGTGCTGGTGCAGAACAGCATCGGCGAGGGCGCCGCCGCCGACGGGCCGGCCGGGCACGGGCTGGTCGGCATGCGCGAGCGGGTGACCGCCGAGGGCGGGCGGCTCGAGGTGGGGCCGCTCGACGACGCGACGTTCCGGGTGCGGGCGCTGATGCCGGTCGCCACGGCGCAGGCGGTGCAGGCGGTGCAGGCGTGATCAGCGTGCTGGTGGTCGACGACCAGGCGATGGTGCGGCAGGGCTTCGCGGCGCTGCTGGCCGCGCAGGACGGCATCGAGGTGCTCGGCGACGCGGCGAACGGCGCCGAGGCGGTGCGCGCCGTGCAGCGCCGCACGCCCGACGTCGTCCTGATGGACGTGCGGATGCCGGAGATGGACGGCATCGAGGCGATCCGGCGGATCATGGCGCTGCCGCTGGCGGTGCACCCGAAGGTGCTGGTGCTGACGACGTTCGACCTCGACGACTACGTGTACGAGGCGCTGCGGGCCGGTGCGAGCGGGTTCCTGCTGAAGGACGCGCGGGCCGAGGAGCTGGTGCAGGCGGTGCGCGTCGTGGCCGCCGGCGACGGCCTGCTCGCCCCGACGGTGACCCGGCGGCTGATCGCCGAGCTCGCCCGGCGCCCGGCCGCCGCCACGGCGCGACCGGCGGTGCTGCAGACGCTGACGCCCCGTGAGACCGAGGTGCTCACGCTCATCGCCGGTGGCCTGTCGAACGCCGAGATCGCGTCCCGGCTCGTCGTCGCCGAGCAGACCGTGAAGACCCACGTCGGCCGGGTGCTCGGCAAGCTCGCCGTGCGCGACCGGGCCCAGGCCGTGGTGCTGGCGTACGAGTCGGGGCTGGTGCGACCCGGGCAGTAGGCTCCGCGCATGGCCAAGTGGGAGTACGCGACCGTGCCCTTGATCGTCCACGCGACGAAGCAGATCCTCGACCAGTGGGGCGAGGACGGCTGGGAGCTGGTGCAGGTCGTGACCGGCGAGCAGGGCAACCTCGTCGCCTACCTCAAGCGCGAGCGCGCGTCGTGAGCGCCGTCGAGGACCGCCTGGCCGAGCTCGGCCTGACGCTGCCGGACGTCGTGCCGCCGCTCGCGGCGTACGTGCCGGCCGTGCGCCAGGGCGACCTCGTCTGGACGGCGGGGCAGCTGCCGCTCGCCGGCGGGCAGCTCGCCACCACCGGCAAGGTCGGTGAGGGCGAGGGACTCGTCAGCCCCGAGCAGGCCAAGGACCTCGCCCGCACCTGCGCGCTGAACGCCATCGCCGCGGTGAAGTCGGCGATCGGCGACCTCGACCAGGTCGTGCGCGTCGTGAAGGTCGTCGGCTTCGTGGCGAGCGACCCCGCGTTCACCGGGCAGCCCGCCGTGGTGAACGGCGCCAGCGAGCTGCTCGGCGACGTGTTCGGCGACCGCGGCGTGCACGCCCGCAGCGCCGTCGGCGTGGCCGTGCTGCCGCTCGACGCGCCGGTCGAGGTCGAGCTCGTCGTCGCCCTCGCCTGACCCTCGCCCGATCCCGAGGGGTCAGCCGCCGGCGACCGCCGACGACAGCGCCAGCCGGTACGCGGTGGTCGCCAGCTCGACGGCCACCACCTCGGCGTCCTCGACGGCGGCGCCGCTGCCCCGGCTGGGCTCGCCGCGGGGGCTCGACAGCACCGTCGCGACGTCGGCGGCGACCAGCCGGGCCGCCCGGGCCGCGGCCTGGCAGATGCGGCTCACCACCGACGGCTCGTAGCCGAGGTCGGCGAGCTGGTTGGCCAGCGCGAGCAGCCCGGGGTCGGCTTCGTAGCCGTCCGCCGTCCGGCGTCCCATGCCGTGGGCGGCCAGCCAGGCCAGCAGCCCCGGCGCGTGGTGCTCGAGGTCGGCGACGACGCGCTCGCTGACGGCGACCCGGGGCCCCGCCGGCAGGTCGTCGCGCACCATGCGGGCCAGCTCGGTCTGCGCCACGCCGCGCTCGACCAGGGTCGCCACCAGGTTCAGGGTCAGCCCCCGGCTGGTCAGCGCCTGCACCAGCCGCAGCTGGGTCAGGTGGTCGTGGCTGTAGACGGCCACGCGCCCGCGCCGCCACGGCGGGCGAATCAGGCCGCGCGAGCGGTACGCGCGCACGTTGCGCTCGGTCATGCCCGCCGCAGCAGCGAGCTCGGGCAGGGTGTACTCACGACGCACCTCGGGTGCCGCCTCCTCACGTCGTGCGCCGCACCCCGGTGCGGCAGGTCGCCGCCGTCCAGCCAACGCGTGAAGCCCATACAGTCGACCGCGTGCTGAGACAGTTCGCCCCGGGCCCGCGGATCGCGGGTCACGCTACGGCCTTCGCGGCCGATGCGCCCGCGGCTGGGTCCGAGGGGGCGGTTCCCCGGCCCGCCGCGACGGTGGCGCTGCTGCGCGACGGCGACCACGGGCCCGAGGCGTTCCTGCTGCGGCGCAAGGCCTCCATGGCGTTCGCTGCGCGCATGCACGTGTTCCCCGGCGGCGGCGTCGACCCTCGCGACGACGACGCGGACGTGCCGTGGGCCGGGCCGCCCCTCGACGACTGGGCGCAGCGGCTGGGGGTCGGGCCGGGGACGGCCGCCGGGCTGGTGTGCGCCGCGGTGCGCGAGCTGTTCGAGGAGTCGGGCGTGCTGCTCGCCGGGCCGGACGCCGGTGCCGTGGTCGCCGACACGTCCGGGCCGGCGTGGGAGGCCGACCGGCAGGCGCTGCTCGACCGCGAGCTCGCGCTGTCGCAGCTGCTCGTGCGCCGCGGGCTGGTGCTGCGCTCCGACCTGCTCTCGCCGTGGGCGCACTGGTGCACGCCGGTCTTCGAGCCGCGGCGCTACGACACCTGGTTCTTCCTCGCCGAGCTGCCCGCCGGCCAGGTGGCCCGCGACGTCGGGGGCGAGGCCGACGAGGTGGCCTGGCTGCCGGCGTCCGACGCGCTGGCCGGGCACGAGCGCGGCGAGCTGACGCTCATGCCGCCGACCCAGGTGGTGCTCGAGGACGTCGCCGCGCTGCCCTCGGTGCGGCAGGCCCGGTCGGTGGCGCGGGTCCTGCAGCGCGTCGTGCCCTGGCTCGCCGCCCGGCCCGGCGACGAGCCCGTCATCCGCGTCGACCTCGACGGGCACGGCGGGGGCCGGCCGGGTCCGGCGTCCGGGCTGGAGGTGCTGCGGTGAGCGGGGTCTGGGCCGGCGGGGAGGTCTCGCGGGTCGCGGTCTGCGTGCTCGCCCCCAACCCGGGCCCGATGACCCTCGACGGCACGAACACGTGGGTGCTGCGCGACCCCGGCACCGCGCACGCCGTCGTCGTCGACCCCGGGCCGCTCGACCTCGGCCACCTGCAGTCGGTGCTCGACGCCGTGCTCGCCCGCGAGGCCACCGTGTCGGACGTCGTCGTCACCCACGGGCACCACGACCACACCGACGGCGCCGCGCGGCTCGCCGAGCTGGCCGGCGGGGTGCCCGTGCACGCCGTCGACCCCGCGCACCGGCACGGCGGCGGCCACGGGCTCGACGACGGGTCGCGCGTCGGGGCGCTCGGCCTCGAGGTGGTCGCGACGCCCGGCCACACCGCCGACTCCGTCTGCCTGCTGCTGCGGGCACCCGGCGAGCACCTGCTGCTCACCGGCGACACCGTGCTCGGCCGCGGCACCACGGTCGTCGCCCACCCCGACGGCGCCCTCGGCCCCTACCTCGCGTCGCTGCACCGCCTGCGGCAGCTCGGTCTCGACGGCCCGCTGCGGGTGCTGCCCGGGCACGGACCGGTGCTGCCCGAGGCGCTGCCGGTGCTCGACGCCTACCTCGCCCACCGCGAGCAGCGCCTCGAGCAGGTGCGCGCCGCCCTCGCCGCCGGCGACACCACGCCGGAGCAGGTCGTGGCGAGGGTGTACGCCGACGTCCCGCCCGACGTGCAGGGCGCCGCGCTGCAGAGCGTCCGCGCGCAGCTCGACCACCTCGCCGGCACCTGACCCTTGCGCACCCCAGCCCGGTCTGCGCACCTCAGCCCGCTCGGCGGGGCCCGACGAGCGGGCTGACGCGCGGAAAGGGCTAGCGGGCGCGGCGGCGCAGGCGCTCGACGTCCATGAGGACGACGGCACGGGCCTCGAGCCGCAGCCAGCCGCGGGAGGCGAAGTCGGCGAGCGCCTTGTTGACGGTCTCGCGGGAGGCGCCGACGAGCTGGGCGAGCTCCTCCTGGGTGAGCTCGTGCGCGACGAGGACGCCGTCGTCGGCGGGGCGGCCGAAGCGGGTCGACAGGTCGAGCAGGGCCTTCGCGACGCGGCCGGGGACGTCGGAGAAGACGAGGTCGGCGAGCGAGTCGTTGGTGCGGCGCAGCCGGCGGGCGAGGGCCTGCAGCAGCACCTGGGCGACCTCGGGGTGGGCCATGAGCAGCGGGTTGAGGTCCTCGTGGCCGAGCCCGATGAGCACGGTGTCGCCGACCGACGTCGCGGTGGCGTTGCGCGGGCCGGGGTCGAAGAGCGACAGCTCACCGAACATCTCGCCCGGGCCGAGCACGGCGAGCAGGTTCTCGCGGCCGTCGCTGCTGGTGCGGCCGAGCTTCACCTTGCCCTCGACGATCACGTAGAGCCGGTCGCCCTGGTCGCCCTCGGCGAAGAGCTCCTCGGCGCGCCCCAGGCTGACCTCGGTCATGGACTGGCGCAGCGTCGCCGCGGCCTCTTCGTCCAGGGCCGTGAACAGGGGCGCCCTGCGCACGATGTCGTCGTCCACGGCCCACAGTCTGCCCTACCGGCCAGGTCGGCGGCAGCCGTCGCGATCAGGCCGGGGGCACCGGCAGGCAGCGCGCCGGGTCGACGGTGTACCGGGCCACCAGCTCGCGGGTCGCGGCATCGAGCTCGGCCTGCACCTCGCGCGCCCTCGACTGCAGGATCCGGGCGGAGCCGGCGAGGTCGGCGAGCAGCTCGGGGCCGAGCACGTCGGGCACCGCCTCGAGGGCTGCCCGCACCGACGCCGGCACCTCGTGCACCTCGGCCCGGACGCCGGTCAGCCGCGCCACCTCGAGGTCGCTGCGGGCGACGACGAGCCGACGCAGCCACGACAGCCGCGTCACCTCCTGCGAGAGGCGGTGACGGCGTTCGCGCAGCTCGTCGAGGTCGGTGGTCGCATCCGTGCTCACGGGCTGGTCATCGATCCCGGCGGGCACCCGCTTGAGCGGTCCGGGCACCGACTCACCCGACCGGCTTCGCCCAGTCGGACGCCGTACGCTGACCCGGTGCCGACGCCACCGGAGCCCGTGCGAGCCGCCGTCCGGAAGGCCGCGGCCCCGGTGGAGGGCGTCGCGCTGACCCGCCGGGCGCGCAAGACGTACAAGCTGCTGCACGAGCTGTACCCCTACGCGCACTGCGAGCTGGACTTCGAGAACCCGTTGCAGCTGCTCGTCGCCACGGTCATCTCGGCGCAGACGACCGACGTGACGGTCAACAAGGTGACGCCGACGCTCTTCGCCCGGTACCCCGACGCGGCCGCGCTGGCCGGCGCCGACCGCGACGAGATGGAGGCGATCCTCAAGCCCACCGGGTTCTTCCGCGCCAAGACCGACAGCGTCATGAAGCTCGGCGCCGCGCTCGTCGAGCGCTTCGACGGGCAGGTGCCGCCGCGGCTCGCCGACCTGGTGACCCTGCCGGGCGTGGGCCGCAAGACCGCGAACGTGGTGCTGGGCAACGCCTTCGACATCCCGGGCATCACCGTCGACACGCACTTCGGCCGGCTGTCGCGCCGCTTCGGCTGGACCGAGCAGGACGACCCGGTGAAGGTCGAGCACGAGGTCGGGGCGCTGTTCCCGAAGCGCGACTGGACGATGTTGTCGCACGTGCTGATCTTCCACGGCCGGCGCACCTGCCACGCCAAGAAGCCGGCCTGCGGCGCGTGCCCGGTCACCAAGCTGTGCCCGGCGTACGGCGTGGGCGAGACCGACCCCGAGCGCGCGAAGAAGCTGCTGAAGTACGAGCGGGCCGCCGAGGCGCTGCAGTGACCGACGCCGTCGCGCCCGTTCCGGCCGACTGGCTCGAGCGGTTGCGCGCCCTGCCCGGCTCGGTGCGCGCCGAGGACCTGTCGAGCTTCACCCCGCCCCCGGAGGGCGGCCGCGAGTCGGCGGTGCTGGTGCTCGTCGGGCAGGACGACGACGGCCGGCCGGACGTGCTGCTCACCGAGCGGGCGGCGGACATGCGCTCGCACCCCGGGCAGGTGTCGTTCCCGGGCGGCTCGGCCGACCCCGGCGACGGCGGCGACCCGGTGGCGACGGCGCTGCGCGAGGCGCACGAGGAGACCGGGCTCGACCCGGCCGGCGTCGAGGTGCTGGGTGTGCTGCCCGCGCTGTTCCTGCCGCCGAGCGGGTTCGTCGTGACGCCGGTGCTCGCCTGGTGGCGGGCGCCGTCGGCGGTGCGGGTGGTCGACCCCGCCGAGTGCGCGGCCGTCGTCCGGGTGCCGGTGGCCGAGCTCGTCGACCCCGCCAACCGCTCGCGCACCCGCCACCCGAGCGGCTACACCGGCCCCGTCTTCGAGGTGCGCGACCTGTTCGTGTGGGGGTTCACCGCCGGGCTGCTGTCGCAGGTGCTGTCGCTCGCCGGCCTCGACCGCCCGTGGGACACCTCGCGCTTCGTGCCGCTGCCCGAGCACCACGTGGGCGCCCGCCGGTGATCGACGTCGTCCTCGTGCTGGTGCTGGTGCTGTACGCCGTGTCGGGGTACCGCCAGGGGCTCGTGGTGTCGGCGCTGTCGCTGGTCGGGTTCCTCGGGGGCGGTGCGCTGGCGATGTGGCTGCTGCCCGACCTGGTGGCCCGCTGGTTCTCGCCCGAGCGCGTCGACCTGCGCCGGGTGCTCGTGGTGCTGGTCGGCGTGCTGGTGCTCGCCACGCTCGGGCAGGGCATCGGCTCGGCGATCGGACGCCGGGTGCGCCGCCAGGTGCGGGCCCGTCCCGCCCGGCTGGTCGACGCGCTGCTCGGCGCCGCCGCGACGGTGCTCTCGGTGTGCCTGCTGGTCTGGCTGCTGGCCGGGGCGGTGCGCGGTGGCGCCTCGCCGTCCCTCTCGCGCGCCGTCGGGCAGTCGAAGGTGGTCGCCACCATCGACGCCGTCGCACCGTCGAGCAGCGCGCAGGCCTTCGCGGGCTTCCGGCAGCTGCTCGACGCCGAGGGCTTCCCGCGGGTGTTCGAGGGCTTCGGACCCGAGCGCATCCGCGCCGTCGAGCCACCAGACCCGCGCGTCGCCCGCACCGACGGCATCGTGCGCGCCGCCCGCTCGGTCGTGAAGGTCACCGGCACGGCGTCCTCGTGCAGCCGGTCGCAGGAGGGCAGCGGGTGGGTGCTGCAGCGCGGCCTCGTCGTCACCAACGCCCACGTCGTCGCCGGCGTCGGTCGCCCGCAGCTGCGCGTCGGCGGCACCGGACCGTCGTACCCGGCCCGCGTCGTGGTCTTCGACCCGGTGCGCGACCTCGCCGTGCTGCGCGCCCCCGACCTCCCGGCTCCGGCCCTCGAGCCGGCTGCCGAGCTCGACCGCGGTGACGGCGCCGTGGTCGCCGGCTTCCCGCTCGACGGGCCGTACCGCCTCGACAGCGCCCGCGTCCGCGAGGTCGTCACCGCCCGCGGCGAGGACATCTACGGCGGACGCGGCTCGGTGCGCGAGATCTACTCGCTGTACGCCCGCGTGCAGCCCGGCAACAGCGGCGGCCCGCTGCTCGACGCGGCCGGGCACGTCGTCGGCGTCGTCTTCGCCAAGAGCCTCGACGACGACACCACCGGCTACGCGCTCACCCTCGACGAGGCCCAGCCGGTGCTGCGCGCCGCCGCCACCGCGACGTCCCCCGTCTCGACCGGTCGCTGCGCCGCCTCCTGACCCCCCGCCCCTTTCCGCCGCTCAGGCCGCTTTCCGCGGCTCAGCCCGCTCCGAGACCTGCTCGGAGCGGGCTGACGTGCGCACACCGGGCTGACGCGCGGAAAGGGGGGTGGCGGTTCAGGCGGGGTGCTCGGTGCGGTCGCCGGACCAGTCGGTGTGGAACGAGCCCGGGCGGTCGGTGCGCTCGTAGGTGTGGGCGCCGAAGAAGTCGCGCAGGCCCTGCACGAGCGCGGCGGGCAGGCGGTCGCGGCGGACGGTGTCGTAGTAGGCGAGCGAGGCCGCGAAGGCGGGCACGGGGACGCCGGTGCCGACGGCGGTGGCGACGGTGCGGCGCCAGCCGTCCTGGGCGCGAGCGAGGTCGTCGGCGACGTCGGGCACGGCGAGCAGGGTGGCCGGGCCGTGCTCGGCCCACGCGCGGCGGATCCGCTCGAGCAGCCGGGCGCGGATGATGCAGCCACCGCGCCAGATGCGGGCGACCTCGGCGACGTCGACGCCCCAGCCGTTCGCGTCGCTGGCGGCGCGGATGTGGTCGAGGCCCTGGGCGTAGGCGACGACCTTCGAGGCCCACAGCGCCTGCCGGACGTCGTCGACCAGCCGGTCCACGTCGTCGACCTGCCCGCCGCCCGGTCCGCGCAGCACACCGCGCGCGGCCTCGCGCACGGTGGTGTGGCCGGACGTCGAGCGCGCGAACACCGCCTCGGCGATGGCGTTCACCGGCACGCCGAGCTCGAGGGCGAGCTGCACGGTCCAGCGGCCGGTGCCCTTCTGCTCGGCGGCGTCGGCGATCACGTCGACCAGCGGCTGCCCGGTGGCGGCGTCGACCTGCTGCAGCACCTGGGCGGTGATCTCGATGAGGAACGAGTCGAGGTCGCCCTCGTTCCAGTCGCGGAAGACCTCGGCGATGCGGTCGACCGGCAGCCCGGCCGTGCGCAGCAGGTCGTAGGCCTCGGCGATGAGCTGCATGTCGGCGTACTCGATGCCGTTGTGCACCATCTTCACGAAGTGCCCGGCGCCGTCGGGGCCGATGTGCGTGCAGCACGGCTCGCCCTCGACCTTCGCGCTGATGTCCTCCAGCAACGGTCCGAGCACGGCGTACGCCTCGGCCGAGCCGCCGGGCATGATCGAGGGGCCGTTCAGCGCGCCCTCCTCGCCGCCGCTGATGCCGGCGCCGACGAAGTGCACACCCTTGCGCTTGTACGAGCGTTCGCGGCGCTGGGTGTCGAGGTAGTGGGCGTTGCCGCCGTCGACCAGCACGTCGCCCTCGTCGAGGTGCTCGGCGACGGCCTCGAGCGTCAGGTCGGTCGCCTCGCCGGCCTTGACCATCACGATCACCTTGCGCGGCCGCGACAGGCTGGCCGCGAAGCCCGCCAGGTCGGACGACGGCACGAACCGCCCCTCGTGGCCGTGCTCCTCGACCAGCCGGTCGGTGCGCGCCTGCGTGCGGTTGAACAGCGCCACCTCGTGGCCGTGGTGCGCGAGGTTGCGCGCCAGGTTCGCACCCATGACGGCCAGCCCCACGACGCCGATGTCGGCCGTGCCACCGCCCTCGTGGACGGGCTGCTCCTGCTGCGCCTGCTCGGTCACTGCTGCCTGCTCTCGGTCGTCCGGTTCCCCGACTGCACGGGTCAGCGTGCCAGGCCAGGGGGCCAGGACCCTAGCGGGGGCGTCGATCAGGGCAGGTCGGCCAGCCAGTCGAGCAGCAGCGCGGTGACGTCGTCCGGCGCCTCCTCCGGCACGAAGTGGCCGATGTCGGGCAGCTCGTGGAAGGCGTACGGCCCTGCTGCGTAGCGGGACGACGAGCGCGCGGTGTCGGTGAGGATGGCCGGGTCGAGCGCGCCGTGCAGGTGCAGCACCGGCACCTGCACCGGCTGGTCGACCGCCGCGCGGAACCGGCGGCCGTCGGCCCGCGGCACCGAGCGCACCACCCAGCGGTAGTACTCCATCGCGCTGTGCGCCACGAACGGCACCCGCATCGCCTCGGCGTACGCCCGCTCGACCTCGCGGCCCGCGTCGTCCGGCGTCGGCCAGCCGGGACCCCCGCCGCCGTGCAGGATGCGGGTGACCAGGGCGCCGTCGCGGGTGAGCGCGCGCTCCGGCAGCACCGGCAGCTGGAACGGGAGCACGTAGGCGCTGGCCGCCCGCTGCGCGTTCGACCGCCGCACGGCGCGGCTGAACGCGAGCGGGTGCGCGATCGACATCGGCGCGACGGCACGGGTCACCGACGGTTGCAGGGCGGGCATCGACCAGGCGACCCAGCCGCCCCAGTCGTGGCCGGCGACGACGGCCTGCTCGGCGCCCAGCGAGCGGACGACGGCCGCGACGTCGGCGGCCAGCGTGATGGTGTCGTAGCCGCGGGGCGGCTTGTCGGAGGCCCCGTAGCCGCGCAGGTCCATCGCGACGGCGCGGTACCCGGCCTCCGCGAGCGCCGGCAGCTGGGCCCGCCAGCACCACCACATCTGCGGGAACCCGTGCAGCAGCAGCACCATCGGGCCCTCGCCGGCCTCGGCGACGTGGAAGCGTGCGCCGTTGGCCGACACGAAGCGGTGCTGCCAGGGGCCCTCGTGCAGGACGGCGGTGGCGTCGACGGTCACGCGCCGACGCTACCGACCCGCAGCGTCAGCGCGTGTGCGGCTTCGCCTGCTTGAGCGTGTCGACGGTCTCCTTGGTGGTGCGCACCGTGCGCTCGGGCGGCCCCACCTTGCTGATGCGGGACTTGCCGAGCAGCGCGGCGACGGCGCCGATCACCAGCAGCACCACGGCGACGATCAGGAACGCCAGCCACGGCGACAACCCCGCGGCCACCAGGCCGTACGCGGCGGCGATGAGCAACAGGACGAGGGCCAGGAAGGCCAGCACGCCGGCGACGGCGAACATCGCGGCACCGGTGCCGGCGGCCTTGACGTCGGCGGTGACCTCGGCCTTGGCGAGGGCGACCTCCGAGCGGATGATGCTCGACAGGTCGCGCGAGGCGTCGGCCACCAGCTGGCCGAGCGTGCGCTCGGGCTCGGTGGCGTCGGCCTGCACGGAGAGCCGCTCGGTCGCGCCGACGCTCGTGGATCCGGACGGTGCGGTCATCGTGCCCTCCCAGGGCGGAGCGTGCGGTCGCGTTCGTGCAGCAGCGTATTGGCCCGGCGGGCATCACGCCCGTCGGTGCACGTCCGTCACCGCGTCGCCGTCGCGCGGCTCGTCGCCGGCGGTGCGCCGGTGGGTGCGGGCGCGCAGCCGCAGCACCACGACGGCGAGCAGGGCCGACAGCACCGACCCGCCCAGCACCCCCGCCTTGACGTGCTCGTCGGACGCCGTGCCGTCGCCGAACGACAGCTCGGCGACCAGCAGGCTCACGGTGAAGCCGATGCCGGCGAGCAGCGACAGCCCCACGACGTCCGGCCAGGCGAGGTCGTCGTCGAGCTCGGCACGCGTCAGCCGCGCCACCAGCCAGGTGCCGCCGAGCACCCCGACGAACTTGCCCACCACCAGGGCTGCCACGACGGCGAGCGCCACCCGGTCGCGGACGGCGTCGCCGAGACCGCCGCCGACGAGCGTGACACCGGACGCCGTCAGCGCGAACGCGGGTACCGCGAAGCCCGCCGACACCGGGCGCCAGGTGTGCTCGTGGCGCTCGGCCGGCGATCGCTGCTCGCCCGGACGGCGGCGCACCGGCACCGTGAAGGCGAGCAGCACCCCGGCCACCGTCGGGTGCACCCCGGAGGCGTGGACGAGCCCCCAGGTCGTCAGCGCGAGCGGCAGCAGCGACCACCAGCGCCCCCGCCGCGTCTGCGCCAGCAGGCCGAACAGCGCCAGCGGCACCAGGGCCAGCAGCAGCGCAGGCAGGTCGAGCGCCGAGGTGTAGAAGATCGCGATGATCGTGATGGCGACCAGGTCGTCGACCACGGCGAGGGTGAGCAGGAACGACCGCAGCGCGCTCGGCAGGCCGGACCCCGCGACGGCGAGCACCCCGAGCGCGAAGGCGATGTCGGTGGCCGTCGGGATCGCCCAGCCGCGCAGCCCCTGCCCGTCGCCGCCGGCCACCACGGCGGTGTAGACCAGCGCCGGCACCACGACCCCGCACAGCGCCGCGGCCACCGGCAGCGCCGCCCGGGCCGGGTCGCGCAGGTCGCCGACCACCAGCTCGCGCTTCAGCTCGAGGCCGGCCACGAAGAAGAACACGGCGAGCAGGCCGTCGGCGCACCACGACGCGAGGTCGAGGCGCAGGTGGAGCGCCGCCGGGCCGAAGGTCAGGCCGCGCAGCGACTCGTAGGCCGCGCGCCACGGAGAGCTGGCCCAGGCGACCGCCACCACGGCGGCGACGAGCAGCACGGTGCCGCCGACGGTCTCGGTGCGCAGCGCCTCGCGCAGTCGCCGGGCGCCTGCCCGGCTCGGGGTGCGGGCGAGGAGCCTGCGGGGGGTCGGCACGTGGGGGGTCCCGTCGTCGCGCGGGTCGCCCCGCTGCTGACGCGTGCGCCCTGCGCGCCCGCGGCCGACCAGACTTCCCGGCTCACCGAGGTGAAGCGTACTTCAGCCGACGGCCACCGCGAGGTCGCTGGACGCCGCGACGATGTCGTCGAGGTCGGCCAGGCGGGCCCGGGCGAGCGCGGCCGAGACCACGTCGTGGTCGGCCTCGGCGGCGGCGAGCTGGGTCGCGGCCAGCCGGCGCTGCACCTCGACCTCCTCCAGGAACGACGTGCTGCAGGGCATCTCGGCCTCCTCGTGGTGCGGGCGGGTGGAGCGAGGGGTCAGACGGCGGTGCGGACGACGAGCACGCCCGAGCCGGGGTTGTCGCGGCCCAGCAGCCGGTCGAGGACGCGGGCCGGGTCGAAGCGGGGACGTCGCGACTCCTGCACGAGCTGGTCGGTCCAGGCGCGCGAGCCCTCGCGGGCGGTGAGCGCGTCGATGGCGTCGGCGCTCAGCAGCAGCAGGACGTCGCCGGGTGCGAGCACGGCGTCGCCGGAGCCGGGCAGGTCGGGCAGCCGGCGCAGCCCGACGTCGGTGCCGAGCACCCCGGGCGGCGAGGCGGGCGCGTCGACGCGAACCCAGCCGTCGGCGTCCAGCAGGGCCTGGGTGCTCCAGGTGGTGCCGGCCTCGTCGGCGACGTCGACCAGCAGGTGCCGCGGCGTGGTCGAGACGCGGACGGCGCCGGTGCGGCCGCGGCGCACGGCGACGGTCCAGCCGGGGGCCGACAGCACGGCAGGAGTCAGCGCCCAGGCCGGCGCGGTGGCGACGGCGCTCACGCGCGCACCGCCGGCTCGAGCTCGAGCACCGACTGCAGGCCGGTGCGCTGCAGCAGGTCGAGGTGCTCGCGACGGGCGCCGCGCAGCACGACGCGCACCTGCCGGGCGGCGCACGCGCGGCGGGTCCAGAGCAGCGCGCCGACCACCGTGGACGACAGCCGCTCCACCCCCGAGACGTCGACCACCAGCACGCTCCGGCCGCCGCTCATGGCCGCCCCGAGGGACGACCGCAGCCGGGGCAGGCCGCCGCCGACGAGGTGGTCGTCGAGCACGACCACCGCGACGTCCTCGGCTGCTGCGAGCTGGCTCACGGGGAGGCCTCCGTCTCGGGGTGGGGCGGGTGCGGCGGCGACGACGCTGTCGCCGCCCGACCACGATGCTGGTGCGCCCACATGGAGAAGACGTGTGCGAGACCTTTGCGGTTGCATGACGACCATGGGTCGCTGCACCACGGGCCGCACGCCGTGGCGCGATCCGCTGGCACGATGCGCGCATGGCCCCGCGACTGCTCGTGCTGGAGGACGACGACGGCATCCGCGCCTCGCTGACCCTGGCCATGGGCGACGAGGGCTTCGACGTCGACCCGCACGCGGGGGCCGAGACGGCGCTGGCGTCGGTGCTGGCGCACGGCACCGACCTGATGGTGGTCGACCTGATGCTCGGCGGCCTCGACGGCTTCACGTTCATCCGGCAGGTGCGCACGCACAGCCACGCGCCGATCATCGTGCTGTCGGCGCGCACCGGCACCGACGACATCGTGCACGCGCTCGAGGCCGGCGCCGACGACTACGTCACCAAGCCGTACGTCGTCCGCGAGCTGGCCGCTCGGCTGCGGGCGCTGCTGCGGCGTCCGGCGCCTGCCTCGGCCACGGACGGTGCTGCCCCGGTCCCCGAGGCGCCGGGCAGGGTGCTCGACGCCGGTCAGGACCTCGTGCTCGACGTCGACGCCGGCGTCGTGCGCCGCGGCGGCGAGCAGGTGCACCTGACGCTCACCGAGTTCCGGCTGCTCGTCGAGCTGGCCGAGCACGCCGGGCGGGTGCTGAGCCGACCGGTGCTGCTGCAGCGGGTGTGGGACCAGGGCTTCTTCGGCGACGAGCGGATCGTCGACGTGCACGTGCGGCGGCTGCGCACCAAGGTCGAGCGCGACCCGGCCGACCCGCGGCTCGTCGTCACGGTGCGCGGGCTGGGCTACCGGCTGGACCGCTCGTGAGGCGCGGCCGCACCCTCGGGCTGCGGGGCTCGGTGGTGCTCACGTACGCGGCCGGGGCGCTGCTGGTGTCGGTGGTGCTGGCGCTGGGGTCGTTCCTGGTGGTGCGGCACTCGCTGCTCGACGCCCGGCAGCGGCTGGCCACCCGGCAGGCGTTCGCCGACGCCGCCTCGGTACGGGCGGGGCTGCTGACCGCGGGCCGCCAGGTGAGCGACCTGCTCGGTGAGGTGTCGCCGCCGGCCGGCAGCACCCCGCTGGTGCGGCGCGACGGCACCTGGTTCTACGCCGCGCTGAACCAGGCGCCGAGCGCGGTGCCGGGCGACCTCGTGCGCCGGGTCGACGGCGGTGGCGCCGGCTGGGCGTGGTCGACGCTGCAGGGCGAGCCGGTGATCGTGGTCGGCGTGCCGCTCGGCGGCACGGGCGCGTCGTACTTCGAGGTGTCGTCGGCGCGCGACGTCGACGACTCGCTGCGGGTGCTGCGCGCGGCGCTGGCCTCGTTCGCCGCGCTGACCACCGTGGTCGGCGCGCTGCTCGGCCGGGCCGCGGCCCGCCGGGTGATGTCGCCGCTCGACGCGGTGGCCGGCGCGGCCGCGCGGATCTCCGTCGGCGACCTGTCGACGCGGCTGGCCGACACCGACGACCGCGACCTGGCGACGATCGTCGGCTCGTTCAACACGATGGCCGAGCGGCTGGACGACCGGATCCGCCGCGACACCCGCTTCGCCGCCGACCTCGGCCACGAGCTGCGCTCGCCGCTGACGACGCTCATGACCAGCGTCGACGTGCTCGAGCGGCGGCGCGGCGAGCTGTCGCCCCCGGCGCAGCAGGCGCTCGACCTGGTGTCGGTCGAGCTCCAGCGCTTCCGCCGCTCGCTCGAGGACCTGCTCGAGCTCGGGCGCCTCGACGCCGGCGTCGACCCGACGCAGCTGGCCGACGTCGACCTCGGCGAGCTGGTCACCCAGGTGGTGCTCGCGAGCCACCGCTCCCCCGACCTGGTGCGGGTGCTGCCCGGCGGGCCCGGTGCGCTCGCCGTGGTGGGCGACAAGCAGCGGCTCAGCCGCGCGGTGGTCAACCTGCTCGAGAACGCCGAGCTGCACGCGGGCGGCGTCGCCGGGGTGCGCGTCGAGCGGGTCGGCCGGTTCGTCGACGTCCTGGTCGACGACGAGGGGCCGGGCGTGCCCGACGCCGACCGCGAGCGGATCTTCGAGCGGTTCTACCGCTCCGGGTCGCGCGGCTCCACGCGCGGCACCGGCCTCGGGCTCAGCCTGGTGGCCGAGACCGTGCAGGCCCACGGCGGCAGCGTCTGGGTCGCCGACCGGCCGGGCGGTGGCAGCCGGTTCGTGATGCGGCTGCCCACCGAGCCGGCGCGGGTCCCGGCGTGAGCGGGGCGCGGCGGCTGGCCGCGGCGGTCCTGGTGCTCGGGCTCGCCGGCTGCGGCGTGCCCGGGCCGGGTGCCGCGACGGAGGTCGCCGACACGGCCGTGCCGTACGGGCTGGTGCGCACCCCGACGGCGAGCGCCACGGCGACCGGCTCGGTGGTGGTGCGCCCGCGCGAGTTCTGGCTGCGCGAGGACGACACCGTGCAGGGCGTGCGGGTGGCCGTCGGGGGCGGTTCGACGCCCGAGCAGGTGCAGCAGCTGCTGCGGCTGCTGGTGGCCGGACCGACGGCGGCCGAGCGGGCCCGCGGCCTCGGCACCGCCATCAGCCCGACGTCCGGCCTGGCGCTGCGCGGCCTGCGCGACGGGGTGGCCGACGTCGAGGTGGGCGACGAGGGCGCCCAGCCGGTGCCCGACCGGCTGCCGCTGGCCGTCGGGCAGCTCGTGCTGACCCTGACGTCGGTGCCGGCGGTGACCGGCGTCCGGCTGGTGCAGGACGGTCAGGTCGTGCCGGCCCCGCTGCCCGGTGGCGCCACGACCACCCGGCCGCTGCGCGCCCTCGACTACGACGAGCTGCGCCGGCCGCGCGCCACCGTCGCCACGACGCCCACCCCCGCCGAGCCGACGTCCTGACGCCGGGTCAGTCCTCGTCGTCGTCCGCCCAGTCGAGGGTGCGCTGGACGGCACGCTGCCACCGCCCGCAGAGGTGCTCGCGCCGGGCGGCGCCCATCGACGGCTCCCACCGGGTGTCCTCGGCCCACTGCTCGGCCAGCTCGTCGGTGCCCGACCAGAACCCGACCGCGAGACCGGCCGCGTACGCCGCGCCGAGGGCCGTCGTCTCGGTGACTCTCGGGCGCACCACCGGCACGTCGAGCAGGTCGGCCTGGAACTGCATGAGCAGCTCGTTGCCGACCATGCCGCCGTCGACCCGCAGCTCGGTGAGCGCCACCCCGCTGTCGGCGTCCATCGCCTCGACGACCTCGCGGGTCTGGAAGGCCGTGGCCTCCAGCGCGGCCCGCGCGACGTGGCCCTTGGTGACGAAGCGGGTGAGGCCCACCAGCACGCCGCGCGCGTCCGACCGCCAGTGCGGGGCGAACAGGCCGCTGAACGCCGGCACGAGGTACGCGCCGCCGTTGTCCTCGACCGTGCGCGCGAGCTGCTCGACCTCGGCCGCGCTGTCGATGATGCCGAGGTTGTCGCGCAGCCACTGCACCAGCGACCCGGTGACCGCGATCGACCCCTCGAGCGCGTAGACCGGCGGCGCGTCACCCAGCCGGTAGCAGACGGTGGTCAGCAGACCGTTGTCGCTCATCATCTTCTCGGTGCCGGTGTTCAGCAGCAGGAAGTTGCCGGTGCCGTAGGTGTTCTTGGCGGTGCCCGGCGCGAAGCAGGCCTGGCCGAACGTCGCCGCCTGCTGGTCGCCGAGGATGCCGGCGATGGGCACGCCGCCCAGCACGCCCCGCTCGCGCACCGTGCCGTACACCTCGGACGACGACGCGATCCGCGGCAGCATCGACGTCGGCACGCCGATCTCGGCCGCGATCCCCTCGTCCCAGTCGAGCGTGTCGAGGTCCATCAGCAGCGTGCGCGAGGCGTTCGTGACGTCGGTGACGTGCAGCCCGCCGTCGACGCCGCCGGTCATGTTCCACACCAGCCAGCTGTCCATCGTGCCCATCAGCAGGTCGCCCGCCTCGGCGCGCTCGCGGGCGCCGTCGACGTGGTCGAGCACCCAGCGCACCTTGGGCGCCGCGAAGTACGTGGCCAGCGGCAGGCCGGTGGTCGCCTTCCAGCGGTCCGGCCCGACGTCGCCACCGAGCTCGCGGCACAGCCGGTCGGTGCGGGTGTCCTGCCAGACGATCGCGTGGTGCACGGGCTCGCCGGTGGTGCGGTCCCACACGACCGTCGTCTCGCGCTGGTTCGTGATGCCCACGGCGGCGATCTCGCTGGTCGGCACGTCGGCGGTCGACAGCGCGTGCGCCACCACCTCGCGGGTGCTCGTCCAGATCTCCGTCGCGTCGTGCTCGACCCAGCCGGGGCGGGGCAGGATCTGGCGGTGCTCCTGCTGCGCGACGGCGGCCACCGCGCCGTCGTGGTCGAACAGGATGCAGCGCGTGCTGGTGGTCCCCTGGTCG
The DNA here is from genome assembly GCF_054776675.1 of Angustibacter aerolatus. Classification (NCBI taxonomy): domain Bacteria; kingdom Bacillati; phylum Actinomycetota; class Actinomycetes; order Kineosporiales; family Kineosporiaceae; genus Angustibacter; species Angustibacter aerolatus. The sequence continues at coordinate 13,108 of NZ_BAAHBM010000007.1, read as the reverse complement.
ATGGCGGCGACGTAGCTCACGGGCGCAGGTCTACCGCGTGACGGCGATCGCGCCAACCGCCGGGCCGGGCGTGGCGGGCGGCGGCTACCGTGGGTGGTCCGGTCGGTTCCGAGGAGGACACCCGTGGCGCTGCAGTCGTTCGCGACCCGTCTGGGCCCGCACGAGCGGGCCGCCGCGTGGCGCGCGCTGGGCGAGCAGCAGCTCGACGTGCTCGTGGTCGGCGGCGGCGTCACCGGCGCCGGCGTGGCCCTCGACGCCGCCACCCGCGGCCTGCGCACCGGGCTCGTCGAGGCCCGCGACTTCGCCAGCGGCACGTCGTCGCGGTCGAGCAAGCTGTTCCACGGCGGCCTGCGCTACCTCGAGCAGCTCGACATCGGGCTGGTGCGCGAGGCGCTGCGCGAGCGCGAGCTGATGCTCACCCGGCTGGCCCCGCACCTGGTGCGGCCGGTCTCGTTCCTCTACCCGCTGACCCACCACGCCTGGGAGCGGCCGTACGTCGCGGCCGGGCTCGCGCTCTACGACCAGCTCGGCGGCGCGCGCTCGGTGCCCCGGCAGAAGCACCTCACCAGACGCGGTGCGCTGCAACGGTTCCCGGGCCTGCGACAGGACGCGCTGGTCGGTGCGGTGCAGTACTACGACGCGCAGGCCGACGACGCGCGCCACACGTTCACCGTCGTCCGCACCGCCGCCCACTACGGCGCCGTCGTCCGCAGCTCGACCGAGGTGGTCGAGATGCTGCGCGAGGCCGACCGCGTGGTCGGCGCGGTGGTGCGCGACGTCGAGACCGGCCAGACGCAGCAGGTGCGGGCGAAGGTCGTGGTGAACGCCACCGGCGTCTGGACCGACGACCTGCAGCGGCTGGCCGGGGGCCGCGGCCGGTTCCGCGTGCGGGCGAGCAAGGGCGTGCACCTGGTGGTGCACCGCGACCGGATCGCCGGCGAGGTCGGGCTGATCCTGCGCACCGAGAAGAGCGTGCTGTTCGTCATCCCGTGGGGGCAGCGCTGGATCATCGGCACCACCGACACCGACTGGACGCACGACCTGGCGCACCCCGCGGCCACCGCCGCCGACATCGACTACGTGCTGGAGCACGTGAACGCGGTGCTCTCGACGCCGATCACCCGCGACGACGTGCTGGGGGTGTACGCCGGGCTGCGACCGCTGCTCGCCGGCGAGGACGCCGACACCAGCCAGCTGTCGCGCGAGCACGCGGTCGCCCGCCCGCAGCCGGGCCTGGTCTCGGTCGCGGGCGGCAAGTACACGACGTACCGGGTGATGGCGGCCGATGCGGTGGACGCCGCCGCGGCCGACCTGGGCACCGGCGTGCCGCCGTCCGTCACCGAGCACGTGCCGCTCGTGGGCGCCGAGGGCTTCGCGGCGATGCGCAACCTCACCGGCGAGCTGGCCCGCGAGCACGGGCTGCCGACCTGGCGGGTCGAGCACCTGCTCGGGCGCTACGGCTCGCTGCTCGGCGAGGTGCTCGAGCTCGGCCGCGACGACCCCTCGCTGCTCGAGCCGGTGCCGTCGGCGCAGGCCTACCTGCGCGCCGAGCTGCGGTACGCGGCGACCCACGAGGCGGCGCTGCACCTCGACGACGTGCTGGCCCGCCGCACCCGGATGTCGATCGAGACGCGGCACCGCGGGGTGGACGCGGCGCAGGAGGCCGCCCGGCTGGTCGGCGACGTGCTCGGCTGGGACGGCGACACCGTGGCCGCCGAGGTCGCGTCGTACACCGCCCGGGTCACGGCCGAGCGGCGCTCGCAGCAGCTCGACGACGACGCCGCCTCCGACGCCGCCCGGCGCGAGGCGCCCGAGTCGCGCCCCGGCCTGCGGCACGTGACGGCGACCCGGTGACCGGGCTCGACGACGCCGTCGAGGCGGTCAGCGGGCTGACCACCCGCCCGGTGCGCACCGCCTGGCTGCACCAGCACTGGCTCGACCTGTCGTTCGTGCACTGGGCTGTCGACCCCGCTGTCGTCGCACCCCTGCTGCCGCAGGGCATCCGGCCCGACGTGCACGAGGGCGCGGCGTACGTCGGGCTGATCGGCTTCCGCATGGTCGGGCTCGGCTTCGGGCCGGACGTCGGGGTCGGCGGCGTGCCGTACCTCGGCACGTTCCTGGAGACGAACGTGCGGCTCTACGGCGTCGACCACCTCGGACGCCGCGCGGTCGTGTTCCGCTCGCTCGAGGCGCAGCGCCTGCTGCCGGTGCTGTTCGCCCGCGTCGCGCTGCGGCTGCCGTACACCTGGGCCCGCATGCAGCTCGACGTCGACCGCGACGTGCTCGACTACCGCACCGTCCGGCGCTGGCCGGCCCCGCGCGGCGCGTCGTCCCGCACGAGGGTGCGCGTCGGCACCCGCATCGTGCAGCCCACCCCGCTCGAGGACTTCCTCACCGCGCGCTGGGGCCTGCACACCCGGGCCTGGGGCCGCACCCTGCACCTGCCGAACGAGCACGACCGCTGGCCGCTGCACAGGGCCGAGCTGCTCGACCTCGACGACGACCTGGTGGCCGCCGCCGGCCTGCCCACGCCGCTCGGCGAGCCCGCCAGCGTGCTCTACAGCCCCGGCGTCGGCGTCCGCTTCGGCGGCCCGTCCGTCGTCACCTGAGCCGCACACCTCGGCCGCCGTTCGCGAGCCTCGTGAAGTGGGCTGCCGCACCGTTCGATGGGCGTGCACGCTGCTGGAACGGCGCACCGGCCTCGGGGAGCACGGCAGCGCCCCACGACCCGAAGCACTCGGACGGCGCCCGGACGGCCGCGGCGGGCCGCCCGGCGTCCGTCAGGCCTCGGCGAGCAGCCCGAGCTCGAGCACCATCGGCGTGAGGGTCTTGTAGCCGACCTCGTCGAAGGCGACGACCAGCTCGTGCTCGTCGACCGAGAGTACGGTGCCGGTACCGAACTCCTTGTGCCGCACGGGTTTGCCGGCCAGGTCGGCGTGCTCGCCGCTCGACTCGACCTCAGGCTCGTCGAGCACGACGCGGTCGTCGTTGTCGCACGTCTCGCACGGCGCGTCGTACGGCTCGCCGAAGTAGCCGAGCAGCTCGGCGCGACGGCAGCGGGTGGCCTCCGCGTAGTGCCGCATCGCCTCGATCCGGCTGGCCTGCACGGCCTGGCGGCGGCGCTCGGCCTCGCGCGCGTCCCTGCTGGCCTGGGCGAGCGACGTCTCCCCCGACTCGTGCAGCGGCACGACGACGTCGCCGTGCAGCTCGACGACGCCGGTGTCGGCGAGCCGGTCGAGCACGCGCTGCGCCTGCCGCACACCGAGCTCGGCGCGCTCGGCCAGGTCGGCGAGCGGGATCTCCTGCTCGGTGCGGGCCAGCACCGCGAGCACCTTGTCGACGCTGGCGCCCTTGACCTTCGAGCCGGCTGCGAACAGCTTCGACAGCCGCAGGTCCGCGGGGCTGTAGACCAGCACCGCGGACGCCGGGTCGCCGTCGCGCCCGGCCCGGCCGAGCTCCTGGTAGTACTCGTCGAGGCTGCCCGGCGCACCGGCGTGGACGACGGCGCGGATGTCGGGCTTGTCGATGCCCATGCCGAACGCGCTGGTGGCCACCACCACGTCGAGCCGGTTCGACAGGAACGCGTCCTGCACCTCCGCGCGGTCGGCGCCGCCGAGGCCCGCGTGGTAGTGCGCGGCCTCCAACCCTTTGTCGCGCAACGCCTTCGCGAGCTTCTCGGTGTGCTTGCGGGTGCGGGCGTACACCAGCGCGGGCAGCTCGCCGCCCTGCACTTCGTCGACGACGAGCGCGTCGGCCGTCGCCTTGTCGGACGTCTTGGTGCCGTGCCACGAGTGCACGGCCAGCGTGATGTTCGGCCGGTCGAACCCAGCCACCACCACGGCCGGGTCGTGCATGTCGAGCCGCTCGATCACCTCGCGCTGCACCTGCGGCGGCGCCGTCGCGGTGAGCGCCACGACGGTCGGGTCGCCGACCAGGTGCCGCACCTCGGCCAGCGCGAGGTAGTCGGGGCGGAAGTCGAAACCCCACTCGCTCACCAGGTGCGCCTCGTCGACGGCGAGCAGCGTGACCGGCCGCGGCGACGAGGTCAGCAGCTCGCGCACCGGCTCGCGCACCAGCTGCTCGGGCGACAGCAGCAGGAAGTCGAGCTCACCGGCGCCCAGCGCCCGCTCGGTCTCGTGCCGCTCGGCGGCCGGCAGCGTCGCGTTCAGCTGCGCGCTGCGCACGGGGTGCCCGTCGTGCTCGCGCTCGCTGAGGCCGCGCAGCTGGTCGTGCTGCAGCGCCACGAGCGGCGACACGACGAGCGTCAGCCCGCCGAGCGCGAGCCCGCCCAGCTGGTAGATCGCGCTCTTGCCGCCGCCGGTCGCCAGCACCACGAGGGTGTCGCGGCCCGCCAGCAGCTCGTCGAGGGCGGCGCGCTGGGCCGGTCGCAGGCCGTCGAGCTCGAGGACGTCGCGCGCCAGCTGCTCGACGTCGGGGTGCTTCGGGCTCATGCGTCGATGGAGCTCATGTCGGGGTACCGGTCGCCCTGCACGGCCTCGACCGGCACGGCCTCGGCGAGTGCCGCCAGGTCGTCGGCGGTGAGCTCGACGTCGGCCGCGCCGAGGTTGTCGCGCAGGTACCGCTCACGGCGGGTGCCCGGGATCGGCACGACGTCGTCGCCCTGCGCGAGCACCCAGGCGAGGGCCAGCTGCGCGGGGGTGACGCCCTTGCGCCCGGCAAGCTCGCGCACGGCCTCGACGAGCCGCAGGTTCTGCTGCAGCGCGTCACCCTGGAACCGCGGGTTCTGCCGACGGAAGTCGCCGGCGTCGAGGTCGTCGGTCGAGGTGATCGTGCCGGTGAGGAACCCGCGGCCCAACGGGGAGTAGGGCACCAGGCCGATGCCGAGCTCGCGCAGGGTCGGCAGCACGCCGTCCTCGACGTGCCGGGTCCACAGCGAGTACTCGGTCTGCACGGCGGTCACCGGGTGCACGGCGTGCGCGCGCCGGATGGTGTCGGGCGACGCCTCCGACAAGCCGATGCGACGCACCTTGCCGGCCTGCACGAGCTCGGCCATCGCGCCGACGGTGTCCTCGATCGGCGTCTTCTTGTCCACGCGGTGCTGGTAGTAGAGGTCGATGTGGTCGACGCCCAGCCGCTGCAGGCTGGCGTCGCAGGCCTGCCGCACGTAGTCGGGCGAGCCGTCGATCCAGCGGTTGCGCGGGTTCTCCGGGTCGCGCACGTTGCCGAACTTGGTGGCGATCAGCACCTGGTCGCGCACCGGCCCGAGCACCCGGCCGACCAGCTGCTCGTTCGTGAACGGTCCGTACATGTCGGCGGTGTCGAACAGCGTGACGCCGAGCTCGACGGCGAGCCGCAGCGTGCGCTCGGCCTCGTCGGCGTCGGTGTCGCCGTAGAACTCCGACATGCCCATGCACCCCAGGCCGAGGGCCGAGACCTCCAGGTCGCTGCCACGTGCCGGGTCGCCGAGAATCCGTGTCTGCATGGAGGCAGCCTGCCCGCGCTCGCGCCGATCCGCTCGGGTTGGCGCGTACCGTCGTGCCGTCGAGCTCAGCGACCACCCAGCGCACCGAGGGGACGACGTGCCGGACGCCCGCCGGACCAACACCGCGCTGCTGTGGCTGCTGGTGTCGGCGCTCCTGACCGGCGCGGCCGTCGACGGGTTCGGGACGCCGCTCGTCGGGCGCTGGGTGGTCGTCGGCCACGGCGTCGCCGGCATCGGGCTGCTGGTGCTGTCGCGCCCCAAGCACCGGGTGGTGCGCCGCTCGCTGGACCGCCCGCGCCGCCGTCCGGGCAGCCGCTGGTCCCTGGTGCTGCTGGCGCTCGTGCTGCTGACGGTGGCCACCGGGCTGCTGCAGGCGTCCGGGCTCGTCGAGCGCCTCGGGCCGGTCACCGTGCTGCAGGTGCACGTCGTCGGCGGCGTCGCGATCGTGCCGGTCGCGGCGCAGCACTGGCTGCGCAGACGGCGTCAGCGCGTCGTCCGCACCACGCAGGCGGGGGTGCGGTCGGGCCTGCCGACCCGGCGCGGGCTGCTGCAGGGCACGGCGATCGCGGTCGCGGCCGGCAGCGCGTGGGCCGCCTCGGAGGCCGGGCTCGCCGTCGCCGGCGCGCCCGGCGCCGCCCGCCGGTTCACCGGGTCGCACGAGACCGGGTCCGGCGACCCGGGCCAGCTGCCGGTGACCCAGTGGTGACTCGACACCGTGCCGGCGCTCGACGTGGCCACCTGGCGGCTCGACGTCGGCGGTCGGCTGCTCGACCTCGACGCCGTCCGCGCGCTGCCGCTCGACGACGTCAGCGCCGTGCTCGACTGCACCGGCGAGTGGTGGTCGCAGCAGACCTGGCGCGGCGTGCGGCTCGACCGGCTCGTCGACCTGCGCGGCGCGCGCAGCATCGAGGTGCGCTCGGCCACCGGCTACGGGCGGCTGCTCCCGGCCTCCGACCTGCGCCGCACCTGGCTGGCGCTCGAGTGCGGCGGGGCACCGCTCGGCGCCGGCCACGGCGCACCCGCCCGGCTGGTCGCGCCCGGCCGGCGCGGCTTCTGGTGGGTCAAGTGGGTCGTGGCCGTCCGGCCGAGCGACACCCCCTGGTGGGGGCAGTCGCCCTACCCCCTCACCTAGCCGGGCGCTCGAAGAGCAGCTCGAGGCCGTCCTCCTCGTCCCACTGCTCGCCCGCCGGCTCGAAGCCCTGGCGCCGCACCATGGCCAGCGACGCCGCGTTGTCCGGGCTGATCGAGGCGCGCACGACCTGCACCGCCGGCTCTCGGGCGGCCCAGGCCAGCAGCTCGGTGAGCAGGGCCGTGGCCAGACCGCGGCCGCGGTGCGGGGGCTCGATCTCGTAGGCGACCTCGACCATGCCGCGGTCGTCGGGCCCGCCGTGGAACCCGCCGGCGCCGACCGCCACGCCGTCGGCCAGCGCGGCCCGGGCGATCCAGTGCGCGTCGTCCGGGTGGTCCTGCAGCTGCGCGAGCCGCATCCGCCACAGCCAGGTGGTGGCGTCGGAGGTGAACCACGGGGTCAGCGGCGCCCCCGTGATCTCGACGGCGCGCGGCAGGTCGCCGTCGACGAGGGCGGTGAGGGCGGCTGGAGGCAGGGGCACGAGGCGGAGCGCTGGCACGCGCGGATCCTGGCAGCGCCGCGGGTCGGGTGTCGACGCGTTTGCGGAGTCGGCGAAACCCGCGAGACTGGAGGCCGACCGCACGAGGAGAGGACCACCATGAAGAACAGGCTGCTGCTGCTCGCCGGCGTGGGTGTCGGGTACGTGCTGGGCACCCGTGCCGGGCGCGGCCAGTACGAGAAGCTCAAGGGGCAGGCCAAGGAGTTCTGGGGCAACCCCACCGTGCAGGACCAGGTCGCCAACGCGCAGCGTGTCGTCCGCGAGCAGGCGCCCGTGGTGCAGGAGAAGGTCGTCGACGTCGCCAAGTCGGCCGCGTCGAAGGCCAAGGAGCACGTCCCCGCGGGCAGCCGCGACGACGACCCCACCATCAACATCTGACCGACGCGCACCCGAGCGCCCCTCCACCGCACGGTGGAGGGGCGCTCGTGCGTCAGTCCTCGGCCGGGGCCGTCGTCATGCCCTGCTGGATGAGCTCCATGACCGTCGAGTCGGCGAGCGTCGTCACGTCGCCCACCTCGCGCCGCTCGGCGACGTCGCGCAGCAGCCGGCGCATGATCTTGCCGCTGCGGGTCTTGGGCAGCTCGGCGACCACCATGATCTGCCGCGGCCGGGCGATCGGGCCGATCTCCTGCGACACGTGGGCCTTGAGCTCGGCCACGATGTCGTCGCCCTGCTCGGCGTTGCCGCGCAGGATGACGAACGCGCACACCGCCTGGCCGGTCGTGTCGTCGGCGGCGCCCACCACGGCGGCCTCGGCGACCTTGGGGTGCGACACCAGCGCCGACTCGATCTCCGTCGTCGAGAGCCGGTGGCCCGACACGTTCATCACGTCGTCGACCCGGCCGAGCAGCCAGACGTCGCCGTCGTCGTCCTTCTTGGCGCCGTCGCCGGCGAAGTACCGGCCCGGGAACCGCGACCAGTACGTCTCCCGGTAGCGCTCGGGGTCGCCCCAGATGCCGCGCAGCATCGACGGCCACGGCTCGCTCAGCACCAGGTACCCGCCGCCGCCGTCCGGCACCGGGTTGCCGGCGTCGTCGACGACATCGGCCACGATGCCGGGCAGCGGCACCTGCGCCGACCCCGGCTTCGCCGCCGTGACGCCGGGCAGCGGGCTGATCATGATCGCGCCGGTCTCGGTCTGCCACCAGGTGTCGACGACCGGCGTGCGGTCGCCGCCGATGACCCGCCGGTACCAGATCCACGCCTCGGGGTTGATCGGCTCGCCCACGCTGCCGAGCACCCGCAGCGACGACAGGTCGTGGGCGGCCGGCAGCTCGTCGCCCCACTTCATGCAGGTGCGGATGGCCGTCGGCGCCGTGTAGAGGATCGTGACGCCGTAGCGCTCGACGATCTCCCACCAGCGGTCCTTGCCCGGGGTGTCGGGGGTGCCCTCGTACATCACCTGCGTCGCGCCGTTGGCCAGCGGACCGTAGACGACGTAGCTGTGGCCCGTCACCCAGCCGACGTCGGCGGTGCACCAGTAGACGTCGCGCTCGGGCTGCAGGTCGAACACCGCGCGGTGGGTGTACGCGGCCTGGGTGAGGAAGCCGCCGCTGGTGTGCAGGATGCCCTTCGGCTTCCCGGTGGTGCCCGAGGTGTAGAGGATGAACAGCGGCTGCTCGGCGTCCATCGGCTGCGCCTCGTGCTCGGCGGCGGCCTGCTCGACGACCTCGTGCCACCACAGGTCGCGGCCCTCGGTCCACTCGACCTCGCCCTCGGTGCGGCGCACCACCAGCACGTGCTCGACGCTCGGGGCGCCCTTGGCGAGCGCGCCGTCGACCGCGGGCTTCAGCGGCGAGGCCTTGCCCTTGCGGTAGCCGCCGTCCGCCGTCACGACCAGCTTCGCCTCGGCGTCCTCGATGCGGCTGCGCAGCGCGTCGGCGCTGAACCCGCCGAACACCACGCTGTGCGCGGCACCGATGCGCGCGCAGGCCAGCATCGCGACCGCCGCCTCGGGGATCATCGGCAGGTAGATCGCGACCCGGTCGCCCTTGGTGACGCCGAGGCCCTCGAACGCGTTCGCCGCCTGCTGCACCATCGTGCTCAGCTCGGCGTAGGTGATCGTGCGGCGGTCGCCGGGCTCGCCCTCGAAGTAGATGGCCACCCGGTCGCCGTCGCCCGCCTCGACGTGCCGGTCGGTGCAGTTCGCGGCCACGTTCAGCTCGCCGCCGACGAACCACCTCGCGAACGGCGCCTCGCTCCAGTCGAGCGTCTCGGTGAAGTCGGTGCTCCACGTCAGCAGCTCGCGCGCCTGCTCGGCCCAGAACCCCAGCCGGTCGGCGTCCGCCCGCTCGTACAGCTCGGCCGTGGCGACCGCGCCCGCCGCGAACTCCTCGCTCGGCGGGAAGCGCCGCTCCTCGCGGCTGAGGTTCTCGAGGCTGGCGCCGGTGCCCTGCTCGCTCGTCATGACCTGCCCTCTTCGTCGACGACGTCGTCCGGCGCCGAGCGTATTGCGCCGCGCTGGGCGCCACCAGGGCGGACGGCGCCGGGCGGGGGCCGTGCCAGACTCCCGCCGGTGACCCAGGTGCTCGAGCCGCTGCTGCAGGCGCCGACCTGGACGGTGCTGCTCGTCGTGGGGCTGATCGTGTTCGCCGAGGACGCGCTGTTCGTCGGCTTCGTGCTGCCCGGCGAGACGGCGGCGATCCTGGGCGGCGTCGCGGCCCGGCTCGGCCACGTGCCGCTGCCCGCGGTGCTGGTGACCGTGGTCGCCGCGGCGATCGTCGGCGACAGCGTGGGCTACGAGGTGGGCAAGCGGTACGGCCCGCGGCTGCTCGCGCACCGCAGGCTGGAGGCGCGCCGCGAGCGGCTCGACGCGGCGCAGGCGCTGCTGGCCCGGCGCGGCGGGGCCGCTGTGTTCCTCGGGCGCTGGACGGCGTTCTTCCGCGCGGTGATGCCCGCGCTGGCCGGTGCCGTGGGCCTGCGCTACCGGCGGTTCCTCGCGTTCAACGCCGCCGGCGGCCTGGCCTGGGGCGTCGTCGTGGTGGTCGCCGGGTACCTCGCGGGCGCGTCGTACCAGCGGGTCGAGCACCTCGTGGGCCGCGGCGGCGGCATCGCGTTCGTCGCGATCGTGCTGGTGGCGGTGGTGGTGTGGCGGGTGCGCGAACGCACCCGCCACACCACTCCGTCCTAGTGCTGCGTCGCCTGCTCGGCACCCGCGCCGGTCAGCGACCGCACCTCCATCTCGGCGTACTTCTGCCGGCTGGAGCGCTCGCGGCTGGTGAGGGTGCCGATGATCCCGAGCAGGAACCCGATCGGGATCGAGACGATGCCCGGGTTGTCGAGCGGGAACCAGTGGAAGTCGACCGACGGGTCGGTGATCATCGACAGGTTCTTGGCCGGGTCGAGCGGGTTGGGCTTGCCGCTCACCACCGGTGAGAACGCGATGAGCACCAGCGCCGTCAGCAGGCCGCCGTACATCGACCACAGCGCGCCGCGGGTGTTGAACCTGGCCCAGAACAACGACATCAGGATCGTGGGCAGGTTCGCGCTCGCCGCGATCGCGAAGGCCAGGGCGACCAGGAACGCGACGTTCTGGCCGTTGGCGAAGATGCCGCCGACGATCGCGACCGCACCGATCACCAGGCTGGCCCGCCGCGCGATCTTCACCTCGGCGTCCGGCGCGACGTCGCCGCGCTTGATCACGTTGGTGTAGATGTCGTGGGCGAACGAGGCGCTGGCGGTGATCGTGAGCCCCGCGACCACGGCGAGGATCGTGGCGAAGGCCACGGCCGCGATGATGCCCAGCAGCAGGGTGCCGCCGAGCTCGTACGCCAGCAGGGGTGCGGCCGAGTTCACCTTGCCCGGTGCGGCGTTGATGGCCTTCGGCCCGACCAGGGCGCCGGCGCCGTACCCGAGCACCAGGGTGAACAGGTAGAAGATCCCGATCACCCAGATCGCCCAGACCACGCTGCGCCGGGCCTCCTTGGCCGAGGGCACGGTGTAGAAGCGCATCAGCACGTGCGGCAGGCCCGCGGTGCCGAGCACCAGGGCGAGCGAGAGCGACACGAAGTCGAGCTTGCTGGTGTCGGTCTTGCCGTACTGCAACCCGGGCGCGAGCACCTTGTCGCCCTTGCCGCTCGCGTCGGCCGCCGAGCCCAGCAGGTCGCTGATGTTGAACCCGTACTTCGCCAGCACCCAGATCGTCATGACGCCGGCGCCGATCACCAGCAGCACGGCCTTGACGATCTGCACCCAGGTGGTGCCCTTCATGCCGCCGATCAGCACGTACAGCACCATGATGATGCCGACGACGGCGATCACCAGCCGCTGCCCGTTGACGTTGCTGATGCCCAGCAGCAGCGCCACCAGGCCGCCCGCCCCCGCCATCTGCGCGAGCAGGTAGAAGAAGCTGACGACGAGCGTCGAGATCGCGGCGGCGGTGCGCACCGGGCGCTGCCGCAGCCGGAACGACAGGACGTCGGCCATGGTGAAGCGGCCGGTGTTGCGCAGCAGCTCGGCCACCAGCAGCAGCGCCACCAGCCACGCCACCAGGAAGCCGATCGAGTAGAGGAAGCCGTCGTACCCGTTGAGCGCGATGGCCCCCGCGATGCCGAGGAAGCTCGCCGCCGACAGGTAGTCGCCGCTGATCGCGATGCCGTTCTGCGGACCGGTGAACGAGCGACCGCCCGCGTAGAAGTCGGCCGCGCTGCGGTTGTTGCGGGACGCCCGGAACACGATGCCGAGCGTGACGAGCACGAACAGCGCGAAGATCGTGATGTTGACCGCGGGGCTGCCGACGGTGTCGGCGGCCAGCACCTGGCTGCTCATCGGACGCTCCCCTCGTCGGGGCGGCCGTGGGCGAGCACGCGCTCGCCCAGCTCGGCGGCCGCGGTGTCGAACGACCGGTCGGCCCAGCGGGCGTAGGCCATGGTGATCGCGAAGGTGCTGACGAACTGCAGCACCCCGAACAGCAGACCGATGTTCACGTTGCCCACGACCTGCTTGGCCATGAACCCCGACGCGTACGTCGAGAGCAGGACGTAGAGGAAGTACCAGACGAGGAACAGCGCGGTCATCGGGAAGACGAACCGGCGGAAGCGCGCACGAAGCTGCGCGAACTCGGGTGTGGCCTGGATGGTGGTGTACCCGGTGTCGTCGCCGTGCGTCGCGGGATCGACCGGGCCCGGGTCGTGGGTGGTGCTCACGAGTCCTCCTCGACGTCGTGCAGCCGCGGCACCGGCCGGGTCGGCCTCGGCGCCGTGCGGGCCACTATGCCGAAATGTGCGCATCCTGTGAACGTCCCGGACGGCGTGGCGCGGCGCGTCCTACAGGGGCCGCCGGCCGTCCACGCAGGACGACGCCAGCTCGATCCGGCGTCCGCTGCCCTCGATGCGCACCTGGTGCACCACGTCGTCGGCGGTGCGCACCGGCAGCGTCACCGTGCGGTCGCCATCGAAGGCGCAGTCGACCAGCACCACCATCGCCACCGTGACCGGGCCGGTCGTGCGCGGCGGCACCGCGCCGTCCTCGCTGGAGGGCCGCACGAGCGGCCGGTCGCGCGTCGCGTTCACCCCGAAGTCGCTGCCGACGACCGACACCGGCAGCGGCCCGGCGTTCGTCACCTCGACGTTCAGCAGCGCCGTCTGCCCGGCCGAGCCGCGGTACACCGAGACGTCGGTGGCGTACGCCAGCACGGCGAGCGTCGAGGCGTCGGCCGCGGCCTGCACCCGCAGGGCCTGCCGGTGCGCCGAGCGTGCGCCGACGTAGCCGCCGAGCACCGCACCCAGCCGCAGCGCGACGAGCAGGGCGACCAGCACCCGGCGCGGGGGCAGCCGCCGGACGACGGCTCCGACCACGGCGCTCGCGGCGCGGGCCTGCGGCGGCGGCGGGGGCTGCTCGAGGGTGTCGAACGGGACGGGCTCGACCGCGCCGTGCGCCGGCAGCGGGCCGGACGCCGGCGGCCGGCCGCTCCCGTCGTCCAGGACCTCGGTGCCCACCGGCACATGGTCGCACCGCCCTGGGTAGGGTCGGCGCTCGTGAGCCGCGACCTGCTCGGCCGGCTGGCGGCGCTGCGCGGCGAGGAGGACGCCGTCGAGCG